>NZ_JBBCMI010000084.1:0-209 GCF_037152415.1 Cedecea sp. AS113 | reverse complement strand
GAGCCGCTGAAAACGCTGCGCCATTGCATTTCAACCATCCTGCCGGCGCTACAGACAACGCCCACGGAACAGGCACACCAACCGGCAAAGCCGATCCTTCCCCCAAACCAACCTTTAAGAAAATGCACATCCTGCCGCGCCGTGGCATGCTCTCAGCCTTTTGTGAGGCAAAACGTCATGCTGGTAGGCTATGTCAGGGTGTCAACAAA
>NZ_JBBCMI010000083.1:0-209 GCF_037152415.1 Cedecea sp. AS113 | reverse complement strand
TGCTTCAGGTTTTGGTAACCAATATCTCAGCCGCCAAAACCCCTTCGCGGATATCAAGGCCGACGGTGCCGGGGCGGTTTCTACGGCTCTCGCAAACCTTGGTTTGGGGGAGGCGGCGAAACGGGGAGTAGGGACGGGAGCGAGCCAGGTGCCTGTTATGTCTTTCTGGCAAAAAAGTGCAGGTACTAGTCGATGGAGAAAATTTCCAG
>NZ_JBBCMI010000082.1:0-210 GCF_037152415.1 Cedecea sp. AS113 | reverse complement strand
AGCCAGTGGCAGGAGAAATGCCATAGCGACGGCACAGAAGACGAATGTTCGCCCCGTCCTGCGAGGCGAGCAGAACAAACTCAGAACGTAATGACATGGTATCTCTCGCATCCCACGGCATAAGCGGCTCCATAAACGGGTTCTTATGCCTTAGTTGTAA
Organism: Cedecea sp. AS113; assembly: GCF_037152415.1. Classification (NCBI taxonomy): domain Bacteria; kingdom Pseudomonadati; phylum Pseudomonadota; class Gammaproteobacteria; order Enterobacterales; family Enterobacteriaceae; genus Cedecea; species Cedecea sp. AS113. Next base: position 50 of record NZ_JBBCMI010000082.1, on the reverse strand, counting down.
GTGTCTACCATGTCCCCGAACAAGTGTTCACGATGTCCCCGGACCGTACA
>NZ_JBBCMI010000081.1:0-218 GCF_037152415.1 Cedecea sp. AS113 | reverse complement strand
CATCCGAAGTGACTAAACCCACAACTCCTGTAACAACCACGCTCACATTGCTACCTTCTCCTGCACTCCATATCTGGGTCACAATTCTTGATTGCTCCTGTATATTTTGTGACCTGCCCCCAGGATTAGATACAACCTTCAGTTAGTAATGTCGGTTGGTTTTTCTTCATATTTCCTGTTTCGCCAGTCCGTTGCGAATTCAGCTGGTGTCTGGTAAT
>NZ_JBBCMI010000080.1:0-223 GCF_037152415.1 Cedecea sp. AS113 | reverse complement strand
GGGGGGGGGGGGGGGGGGGGGGGGGGGGGGGGGGGGGGGGGGGGGGGGGGGGGGGGGGGGGGGGGGGGGGGGGGGGGGGGGGGGGGGGGGGGGGGGGGGGGGGGGGGGGGGTGGGGGGGGGGGGGGGGGGGGGGGGGGGGGGGGGGGGGGGGGGGGGGGGGGGGGGGGGGGGGGGGGGGGGGGGGGGGGGGGGGGGGGGGGGGGGGGGGGGGGGGGGGGGGGG
>NZ_JBBCMI010000079.1:0-223 GCF_037152415.1 Cedecea sp. AS113 | reverse complement strand
ATGAGCCAGTTTCAGCATGACCAGACCCGCAGCAACAGCCTCGGCAGCACTTCCCGCCATGCCATAACCTCTCTCTACGTTCAGCGTGAATTTCAGCAACACTTTCTCCGTTCCGGGCTATTTACGCCGGACAGTCAGGGCCTGATACGCCAGCTTTATACGCCGGGAGGCGGTATCAGCACGCTGGCGGGCATGATGGCGGGCAGCGGCGATGCACTACTGA
>NZ_JBBCMI010000078.1:0-223 GCF_037152415.1 Cedecea sp. AS113 | reverse complement strand
GCGCCTCCAGAGAGGCGCTTTAGAGTTCTACCGTATTCCTTCTTGTCAGAAGGCGTATTTCACTCCCAGCATACCCTGAGTGTCCCGGTAACTACCTGACCCCATCTGTTGCGCCACGTTGCCCCATGCGCTCAGATTTTCGCTTATGTGGCCCTCAACACCAGTTTTTAGCTCTGCCACATTGCGTTGCCCCTGAAGATATGCACTGCTTTCACCCATCTTC
>NZ_JBBCMI010000077.1:0-223 GCF_037152415.1 Cedecea sp. AS113 | reverse complement strand
ATGCCATCAACGCCAGCGTCAGCGTACTCACCGGGTTTGGCACCATTGTGACCGTTCATCCCGATAATGTTCGCTTCGATACGCAAATTACGGATAAAGGTAAAAAACTGCGTATCAGCAACAAGGGGAATGCCTCCGTGGTTATCAGCGACCTGAAATCCTGCGATGCAACACTTAAAGACTGTAGTCCACCCGTCAATATTCAATTAAGGCCCGGCCGGAG
>NZ_JBBCMI010000076.1:0-223 GCF_037152415.1 Cedecea sp. AS113 | reverse complement strand
TTAAAATCCATCTGCCAGAGCTGGTTAGGCGCACTGTGTTCATAGCGGCCGGTAGCCGGGATGCCGGGAGGAACACCGGGCAGCAGACCGTGACGGGCCATCAGCTTATGAACGGTACTGAAGGCGGGCAACTGATGCCCGTGGTCTTCAAGCCAGCCCTTAATCTTGCGGGCACCCCAGCGTGGATGTGTGGCATGTGCCATCCGCAGCAGGTCGGTAATGC
>NZ_JBBCMI010000075.1:0-223 GCF_037152415.1 Cedecea sp. AS113 | reverse complement strand
CTGCTGCAGGTCGGCGATAAACTCCGTAGTGACGTTCACCGTTGCAGCGTTGACTGTGGATATCATCGCCAATAAAAGCAGCGCGGACAGTGCGGCCGTATTTCTTCTGCGAAACAGGGCGTTATTAATGAAGTCGATAATATACATCTGTCGGGTAAACATTATATGTCCTTATTCCTGGCTGCTTTGCTGGCCGCATAGCCTGCGTTCCCCGCCAGCGGTA
>NZ_JBBCMI010000074.1:0-225 GCF_037152415.1 Cedecea sp. AS113 | reverse complement strand
ACCCCGGCCTGACGCTCTTCCCCCGTCTTCTGCACGGCCACGCCGACCGTCGCCAGCGGATGCAACAGGTAATTGACGCTGGCCCCGGCCGCAAATTCACCGTTATCTTCACTCTTGTCACTGTTCCACAGCGTCTGCTGCTGCCCGGCGAACACGTTATAGCGCAGGCGCTGGCCCGGCGTTCGCCAGCGGGTGGGTTTATTAATCGTTTCAGTGACCCTGCTG
>NZ_JBBCMI010000073.1:0-232 GCF_037152415.1 Cedecea sp. AS113 | reverse complement strand
TGAGTATCATCTCCAGCAGGGTACCCCTTCCGGCATGAATAACAATAACTGGTATCTCACCAGTCAGAGTGAAAATAATAACGGTAATAACGGTAATAACGGTAATAACGGCAATAACGATAATAACGGTAATAGTAATGGAACTCATAACAATGCCGATACCGGACACACTTATCGTCCTGAGCGAGGAAATTACGCCGCCAACCTTCAGGCAGCCGCAACAATGTTCAAC
>NZ_JBBCMI010000072.1:0-259 GCF_037152415.1 Cedecea sp. AS113 | reverse complement strand
TGAGTATCATCTCCAGCAGGGTACCCCTTCCGGCATGAATAACAATAACTGGTATCTCACCAGTCAGAGTGAAAATAATAACGGTAATAACGGTAATAACGGTAATAACGGTAATAACGGCAATAACGGCAATAACGGCAATAACGGCAATAACGGTAATAGTAATGGAACTCATAACAATGCCGATACCGGACACACTTATCGTCCTGAGCGAGGAAATTACGCCGCCAACCTTCAGGCAGCCGCAACAATGTTCAAC
>NZ_JBBCMI010000071.1:0-261 GCF_037152415.1 Cedecea sp. AS113 | reverse complement strand
GTAACAGTTTTCTCTGTATTTTCAATGAGTGTGCGTTCGGTAATCTCCGCCACAAGGGATAACGAAGAAGGAATACTGTCACGAAACGCCCTCATATCCCCTATAAACTCTCCTCTGGCGAGGTGCTCCGATGCAATATTTATGCTCAGATGAAACTCTCCCGTGGGGATCCACTCTTTAACATCATTAGCAATAAGCCTCATCAGGTGGCGCGTTAAGGGCCCCATCATTTTTTCTGACTCTGCCGCAGGAATGAACACG
>NZ_JBBCMI010000070.1:0-274 GCF_037152415.1 Cedecea sp. AS113 | reverse complement strand
AAAAACAGGAAAATCAATTCATTGATTTTCGGCTACTCACCACAAAGAGGGAAAAACCACGCTTTTTTCCTCTTTGTCAGCAACCTATAAAGGGCCGGATTAATCGGCCCTTCAGACTGATGGCAACCCTCTGACGAGAGAAGAAATATCAGACAGCTCGTTAAAAAAACAGGAAAATCAATTCATTGATTTTCGGCTACTCACCACAAAGAGGGAAAAACCACGCTTTTTTCCTCTTTGTCAGCAACCTATAAAGGGCCGGATTAATCGGCCC
>NZ_JBBCMI010000069.1:0-284 GCF_037152415.1 Cedecea sp. AS113 | reverse complement strand
CGCTTATCGCAGATTAGCACGTCCTTCATCGCCTCTGACTGCCAGGGCATCCACCGTGTACGCTTAGTCGCTTAACCTCACAACCCGAAGGTGTCTCGTAAGACACAATCGATATTGTGAAAATTTGAGAGACTCGAACATGTCTTAACCTCATTCTTTATTACGGAAGAATGAGACGACATGTCGTTTCAATTTTCAGCTTGTTCCGGATTGTTAAAGAGCAAATACTTCGCAGTACACCGTCACCGGTACACTCTGAAGTAAGTTTTGGTGCATGAAATGAT
>NZ_JBBCMI010000068.1:0-292 GCF_037152415.1 Cedecea sp. AS113 | reverse complement strand
CTCACGGCCGTCTTCAATGAGGCGAATTTCAACTTCATAGATACCGGCCGGCAGCGGCACGGTGTCTAACATTTGCAGGCCGGGTTCAACAGGCTGAGAATTTATCAGGGTGCCGTCGCGGTAAATTTCAGCCACACCTTCACGATTGGCGGAGACGTAGACGGGATAAAGCGCCGGAATATCCCCGCCCTTCAGTAGTGCATCGCCGCTGCCCGCCATCATGCCCGCCAGCGTGCTGATACCGCCTCCCGGCGTATAAAGCTGGCGTATCAGGCCCTGACTGTCCGGCGTA
>NZ_JBBCMI010000067.1:0-302 GCF_037152415.1 Cedecea sp. AS113 | reverse complement strand
TGTACAGCGTGACCGCTGACACGGCGTCAACCGGCAACGTCTGGCCGGCAATATTCACCTGGAGATCGATAGTATCCGTACCGCTGGCCGAGCTGAGCACAGGCTGCCCGGCCAGATAGGCTTTAATGCCCCCGCCGGAATTTTTCATTTGCAGCTGCTGAGAAAATCCATCCAGAGAGCCCGTCGCCGCATTCCATGCCATTTTTTGCGTCTGGGCATTCCAGCCGTTAACTGGCGTGACAAAGAACTCAGTATCAGGGATCGCCGCCTCTACGTTGAAATCAACCTGCAGAGGAGCAGCG
>NZ_JBBCMI010000066.1:0-339 GCF_037152415.1 Cedecea sp. AS113 | reverse complement strand
ATCTCCAGGTGAATATTGCCGGCCAGACGTTGCCGGTTGACGCCGTGTCAGCGGTCACGCTGTACAACACGACCGAAGCCGCAGCAGAGAAAACGGCCACCCTGACGGTAAACCAGAAAGCGGCTGGCTCTAAACCAACGGCCGGGACCTACATCGGGGCCGTGACCATGATGTTTGATACCGCGCCTTAATTTTAGCGGCAGCAGTATTCATGGTGTGTTCGGTTAACGAACAATCGAGCATTGAGGAGAAAAGAGAGAGGGATTTCTCTTTTCTTTCTTCGGAAAGAAAATTTCAGGCGTTTGATATTATGGGATTCTTGCGTCCATTAACAGGGTC
>NZ_JBBCMI010000065.1:0-355 GCF_037152415.1 Cedecea sp. AS113 | reverse complement strand
TATGTCCTTATTCCTGGCTGCTTTGCTGGCCGCATAGCCTGCGTTCCCCGCCAGCGGTAATTCGTCACAGGTCAGATTGCCGAGGAAAATAATCTCATCGGCCGTTTTCTGTGTGGTGGGATTCAGGCGTATTTCACACTGGTTCATTGCGCGGTATTCCACCGCCAGCACCGGGTTGTTTTCATGCACTTCGAGGGTGAACAGCCCGTCGGATTCGGTGACCGTCCTGCCGGCATGATTCACTACCTGAGCACCGCCCAGGGCGTGGCCATCGCCGTCCACCAGGCGCCCCATCACCGTCACCGTTTTCATCACTTTCACGGAATACGCACTGACGCCCCCGCGAATATGCTGG
>NZ_JBBCMI010000064.1:0-427 GCF_037152415.1 Cedecea sp. AS113 | reverse complement strand
ATGCGAGAGATACCATGTCATTACGTTCTGAGTTTGTTCTGCTCGCCTCGCAGGACGGGGCGAACATTCGTCTTCTGTGCCGTCGCTATGGCATTTCTCCTGCCACTGGCTACAAGTGGCTTCATCGCTGGTTACAGGACGGCACTGCCGGTCTTGCTGACCGTTCACGTGCACCACACTTTTCCCCCGCAAGAACCGACGACAGCATTACCGACCTGCTGCGGATGGCACATGCCACACATCCACGCTGGGGTGCCCGCAAGATTAAGGGCTGGCTTGAAGACCACGGGCATCAGTTGCCCGCCTTCAGTACCGCTCATAAGCTGATGGCCCGTCACGGTCTGCTGCCCGGTGTTCCTCCCGGCATCCCGGCTACCGGCCGCTATGAACACAGTGCGCCTAACCAGCTCTGGCAGATGGATTTTAA
>NZ_JBBCMI010000063.1:0-449 GCF_037152415.1 Cedecea sp. AS113 | reverse complement strand
GTGAAAATTTGAGAGACTCGAACATGTCTTAACCTTATTCTTTATTACGGAAGAATAAGACGACATGTCGTTTCAATTTTCAGCTTGTTCCGGATTGTTAAAGAGCAAATATCTCAAACATGACTCTTTCAAGTCAGCTTTGAGATAGTTCGGCACGCAACTTTCACTTACATACCAGCAAGTGGCGTCCCCTAGGGGATTCGAACCCCTGTTACCGCCGTGAAAGGGCGGTGTCCTGGGCCTCTAGACGAAGGGGACACTGAAGTCTCAATCGCAAGACGCCTTGCTTCTCTACATCTATCAGACAATCTGTGTGAGCACTACGCGGGTTGTATCTATTAGGTAAGGAGGTGATCCAACCGCAGGTTCCCCTACGGTTACCTTGTTACGACTTCACCCCAGTCATGAATCACAAAGTGGTAAGCGCCCTCCCGAAGGTTAAGCTACCT
>NZ_JBBCMI010000062.1:0-469 GCF_037152415.1 Cedecea sp. AS113 | reverse complement strand
CTGCTGGCTGTCCGTAAACCACTGGCCCTGCAGCACTTCCGCCTTCAGACTGCGGTGAAAACGCTCCAGCTTGCCCTGCGTCTGTGGGTGGTAAGGCCGGGAATGGCTCACCCGGATACTCTGGCGCATCAGCCACAGTTCCAGTGCTGTCCAGGTCCCGGTGGTATCTCCCCACGGCGCACCGTTATCCATCGTCATCCTCTCCGGCAGGCCATAGCGTTCAAAGACATTAATCAGTTGGGTCTGCACGGTGACACGGCGTTCATCGGTACAGTGAGCCAGACAGAGTGAAAAGCGGGAATGGTCGTCCAGCAGCGTCAGCGGATGGCTGCGGCCACCGGCAAAGGAAAAGTGGCCCTTAAAATCCATCTGCCAGAGCTGGTTAGGCGCACTGTGTTCATAGCGGCCGGTAGCCGGGATGCCGGGAGGAACACCGGGCAGCAGACCGTGACGGGCCATCAGCTTATGA
>NZ_JBBCMI010000061.1:0-486 GCF_037152415.1 Cedecea sp. AS113 | reverse complement strand
GTGAGCCATTCCCGGCCTTACCACCCACAGACGCAGGGCAAGCTGGAGCGTTTTCACCGCAGTCTGAAGGCGGAAGTGCTGCAGGGCCAGTGGTTTACGGACAGCCAGCAGGTGCAACGGGCCTTCGACCACTGGCGGACGGTGTATAACCTGGAGCTGCCCCACGAGGCCCTCGCGATGAAGGCACCGGCTTCGCGATATCAGCCATCGTCCCGGCAGTACAGTGCAGACGTTGAGCCACCGGAATACGATGAGGGAGTGGAGGTACGGAAGGTAGATATCAGCGGAAAGCTGAGCTTCAGGGGCAGCAGTCTGAAGGCAGGTAAAGCGTTCAGAGGAGAATATGTGGGACTGAAAGAGACGATGGAAGACGGATGTTATGAAGTGTGGTGGTACAGCACGAAAGTGGGGGTGATCGACCTGAAGAATAAGTCGATCACCATGGGTAAAGGATGTTAAAAAGTGTTCACCATGTCTGCGAACACC
>NZ_JBBCMI010000060.1:0-512 GCF_037152415.1 Cedecea sp. AS113 | reverse complement strand
TGTACAGTCCGGGGACATGGTAGACAGGTGTTCGCAGACATGGTGAACACTTTTTAACATCCTTTACCCATGGTGATCGACTTATTCTTCAGGTCGATCACCCCCACTTTCGTGCTGTACCACCACACTTCATAACACCCGTCTTCCATCGTCTCTTTCAGTCCCACATATTCTCCTCTGAACGCTTTACCTGCCTTCAGACTGCTGCCCCTGAAGCTCAGCTTTCCGCTGATATCGACCTTCCGTACCTCCACTCCCTCATCGTATTCCGGTGGCTTAACGTCTGCACTGTACTGCCGGGATGATGGCTGATATCGCGAAGCCGGTGCCTTCATCGCGAGGGCCTCGTGGGGCCGCTCCAGGTTATACACCGTCCGCCAGTGATCGAAGGCCCGTTGCAACTGCTGGCTGTCCGTAAACCACTGGCCCTGCAGCACTTCCGCCTTCAGACTGCGGTGAAAACGCTCCAGCTTGCCCTGCGTCTGTGGGTGGTAAGGCCGGGAATGGCTCAC
>NZ_JBBCMI010000059.1:0-513 GCF_037152415.1 Cedecea sp. AS113 | reverse complement strand
CTCATAAACAGGGCCTGCTTCCTGGTGCTGATACCCTCTGCAATCATGGTAAGTTTCAGTCTTTTACTGAGGGTGATAATGGCATCAAGCACTGGGGTGTCTCCGTTGGCAGAATCGATCGTTTCTGTGAAACATCTGTCAATTTTGAGAAAGTCTGCAGGCAGGATTTGCAGGATAGACAAGGAACAATAGCCGGTTCCAAAATCATCTATAGCAACCTTTATACCTGCCTCACGCAACTGGGACAGATGGGTAACAGTTTTCTCTGTATTTTCAATGAGTGTGCGTTCGGTAATCTCCGCCACAAGGGATAACGAAGAAGGAATACTGTCACGAAACGCCCTCATATCCCCTATAAACTCTTCTCCGGCGAGGTGCTCCGATGCAATATTTATGCTCAGGTGAAACTCTCCCGTGGGGATCCACTCTTTAACATCATTAGCAATAAGCCTCATCAGGTGGCGCGTTAAGGGCCCCATCATTTTTTCTGACTCTGCCGCAGGAATGAACACG
>NZ_JBBCMI010000058.1:0-635 GCF_037152415.1 Cedecea sp. AS113 | reverse complement strand
ACCAATACCTACACAGGTACTACTACGGTCAGCCGCGGCACACTTAAAACCGGTGTTGAGGATACTTTTGCCTCCACTTCCGGTGTGACGGTAGCTGAAGGTGCGACCCTTAATCTCAGCGGCAACAGCCAGACCGTCACCACACTGAACAACAGTGGTACCGTATTAATTAATGATACCGGCGCAGATGCACTGCCGAAAGCAGTAACACTGTACGGTGACATGATTAACAGCGGACTGGTAATGATTAATAACGGAGCCACTAATGCGGGCCAGACCCTGGCCGTGGAAGGCGACTGGACCGGAAATGGCGGTACAGTTTCTCTCGGAACTGTGCTGGGTGGCGATGACAGCCTGACAGATAAGCTGACCATCAGCGGGAATGCTTCCGGCACCACCTACATCAGGGTCGCCAACGAAGGCGGTATCGGGGCACAGACCCTGGAGGGAATTGAAGTTATTTCCACCGGTAACTCCGCCTCCGGTGCCTTTATTCAGAAAGGGCGAATTGTAGCCGGCAGTTATGAGTATCATCTCCAGCAGGGTACCCCTTCCGGCATGAATAACAATAACTGGTATCTCACCAGTCAGAGTGAAAATAATAACGGTAATAACGGTAATAACGGTAATAACGG
>NZ_JBBCMI010000057.1:0-641 GCF_037152415.1 Cedecea sp. AS113 | reverse complement strand
ACCCCGGCCTGACGCTCTTCCCCCGTCTTCTGCACGGCCACGCCGACCGTCGCCAGCGGATGCAACAGGTAATTGACGCTGGCCCCGGCCGCAAATTCACCGTTATCTTCATTTTTGTCACTGTTCCACAGCGTCTGCTGCTGCCCGGCGAACACGTTATAGCGCAGGCGCTGGCCCGGCGTTCGCCAGCGGGTGGGTTTATTAATCGTTTCAGTGACCCTGCTGCTCTCACGGCCGTCTTCAATGAGGCGAATTTCAACTTCATAGATACCGGCCGGCAGCGGCACGGTGTCTAACATTTGCAGGCCGGGTTCAACAGGCTGAGAATTTATCAGGGTACCGTCGCGGTAAATTTCAGCCACACCTTCACGGTTGGCGGAGACGTAGACGGGATAAAGCGCCGGAATGTCCCCGCCCTTCAGTAGTGCATCGCCGCTGCCCGCCATCATGCCCGCCAGCGTGCTGATACCGCCTCCCGGCGTATAAAGCTGGCGTATCAGGCCCTGACTGTCCGGCGTAAATAGCCCGGTACGGAGAAAGTGTTGCTGAAATTCACGCTGAACGTAGAGAGAGGTTATGGCATGGCGGGAAGTGCTGCCGAGGCTGTTGCTGCGGGTCTGGTCATGCTGAAACTGGCTCAT
>NZ_JBBCMI010000056.1:0-665 GCF_037152415.1 Cedecea sp. AS113 | reverse complement strand
GTGGTGCGTAACGGCAAAAGCACTGCCGGACATCAGCGCTATCTCTGCTCTCACTGCCGTAAAACATGGCAACTGCAGTTCACTTACACCGCTTCTCAACCCGGTACGCACCAGAAAATCATTGATATGGCCATGAATGGCGTTGGATGCCGGGCAACTGCCCGCATTATGGGCGTTGGCCTCAACACGGTTTTACGTCACTTAAAAAACTCAGGCCGCAGTCGGTAACCTCGCGCATACAACCGGGCAGTGACGTCATCGTCTGCGCGGAAATGGACGAACAGTGGGGATACGTCGGGGCTAAATCGCGCCAGCGCTGGCTGTTTTACGCGTATGACAGGCTCCGGAAGACGGTTGTTGCGCACGTATTCGGTGAACGCACTATGGCGACGCTGGGGCGTCTTATGAGCCTGCTGTCACCCTTTGACGTGGTGATATGGATGACGGATGGCTGGCCGCTGTATGAATCCCGCCTGAAGGGAAAGCTGCACGTAATCAGCAAGCGATATACGCAGCGAATTGAGCGGCATAACCTGAATCTGAGGCAGCACCTGGCACGGCTGGGACGGAAGTCGCTGTCGTTCTCAAAATCGGTGGAGCTGCATGATAAAGTCATCGGGCATTATCTGAACATAAAACACTATCAATAAGTTGGAGTCATTACC
>NZ_JBBCMI010000055.1:0-680 GCF_037152415.1 Cedecea sp. AS113 | reverse complement strand
CACAAAATATACAGGAGCAATCAAGAATTGTGACCCAGATATGGAGTGCAGGAGAAGGTAGCAATGTGAGCGTGGTTGTTACAGGAGTTGTGGGTTTAGTCACTTCGGATGGAAACGATAAGGTCAAGCCCGTTGAGTGTAAAAGCACAGGTTTGTTTGAAAAGGATTTGCTTGAAATCTTACGAAAGTGATTTTTTGCTTTCTTTTTAAAAAAAACTCTCAGGAGCAGGAAATCCTTCTATTCCTGAGAGGATGCAAACAGCATCATCGTTACAAAGTCGCGCCACTGTACGGGGTTTCCTGAACTAATCAACTTGTTTTAAAGGTTTTTAGGAAGAAATAAATTATTTTTGAAATGTCCTATCTAAAGTGAAATTACCTTCTAAGCTTGGTTAGCGGTTTCCGCGTATTGCTCTCTTATGCCTTGTTTTAGACCGCTCTGTCCGAGCGGTTTTTTTTCGATAACTGTTTGTGATTTGAATTGCTCTTTAGTCTTGAGGCAATGAACTGCCCCTAGGATTAGATACAACCTTCAGTTAGTAATGTCGGTTGGTTTTTCTTCATATTTTCTGTTTCGCCAGTCCGTTGCGAATTCAGCTGGTGTCTGGTAATCCAGCGATGAATGGGGACGGCACTCGTTATAATCCTGCCGCCAGTCATTAATCGTTTTCCGGGCATGA
>NZ_JBBCMI010000054.1:0-722 GCF_037152415.1 Cedecea sp. AS113 | reverse complement strand
AGGTAGCTTAACCTTCGGGAGGGCGCTTACCACTTTGTGATTCATGACTGGGGTGAAGTCGTAACAAGGTAACCGTAGGGGAACCTGCGGTTGGATCACCTCCTTACCTAAAAGATACAACCCGCGTAGTGCTCACACAGATTGTCTGATAGAAAACGAGCAGTAAAACCTTATAGGCTTGTAGCTCAGGTGGTTAGAGCGCACCCCTGATAAGGGTGAGGTCGGTGGTTCAAGTCCACTCAGGCCTACCAAATTTTCCCCTGTTCTGCGTTGCACCTCAGACTCGCATACCTCAGTATGCGTCGCTAAGTTGCGCCTTGACCAGATGAAAATCATGGTAATCAAAGGTTTTACGAAATCGATGGGGCTATAGCTCAGCTGGGAGAGCGCCTGCCTTGCACGCAGGAGGTCAGCGGTTCGATCCCGCTTAGCTCCACCATCATTTCATGCACCAAAACTTACTTCAGAGTGTACCGGTGACGGTGTACTGCGAAGTATTTGCTCTTTAACAATCCGGAACAAGCTGAAAATTGAAACGACATGTCGTCTTATTCTTCCGTAATAAAGAATAAGGTTAAGACATGTTCGAGTCTCTCAAATTTTCACAACAGCGATTGTGTCTTACGAGACACCTTCGGGTTGTGAGGTTAAGCGACTAAGCGTACACGGTGGATGCCCTGGCAGTCAGAGGCGATGAAGGACGTGCTAATCTGCGATAAGCG
>NZ_JBBCMI010000053.1:0-745 GCF_037152415.1 Cedecea sp. AS113 | reverse complement strand
CGAACAATCGAGCATTGAGGAGAAAAGAGAGAGGGATTTCTCTTTTCTTTCTTCGGAAAGAAAATTTCAGGCGTTTGATATTATGGGATTCTTGCGTCCATTAACAGGGTCGTTATGTCTGCTTTTCAGCAGTGTAAATGTTTTGGCTCAGCCTGCGACGCTTGCCAGCCAGGCAGCGGCTATGCCGGATGATTTTCAGGCGTATTTCTTCAATGCCCCGCTTTCAGCCCGCATCATGGTAGATAACCGGGTCCTGGGCGATGCCATGATCATCGTGACGGAGGATAACCGGGCCAGGATTATCCATTTTACCGATAACGGCGACAGTGAGTTTAGCGAGGCCGAACGCCAGCGCTGGTTAAAGGCGTTCACTGACTTTGTTCCGCTTGGGAAGTGCAGTGACCATGCCTGCCCGCCGGGGCTGCTGGCGGCGGATTACAGCCTGAGCGATGCCCGCCTCGTTTTACTCACGCAGCAACCGGGAAACGACGCGAATAAATACTGGTATACCTTACCCGAAGATGGGGATTCAGGCCTGCTGCTGAATAACCAGCTTAACCTCAGCGGCAGCGAGCAGCAGTCAAGCATGAGCTGGAACGGGGGCCTGGAGGCCGCGCTGGGGAGCTGGACATTAATGAGCCAGTTTCAGCATGACCAGACCCGCAGCAACAGCCTCGGCAGCACTTCCCGCCATGCCATAACCTCTCTCTACGTTCAGCGTGAATTTCAGCAACACTTTCTCCGT
>NZ_JBBCMI010000052.1:0-965 GCF_037152415.1 Cedecea sp. AS113 | reverse complement strand
GCCACGTTGCCCCATGCGCTCAGATTTTCGCTTATGTGGCCCTCAACACCAGTTTTTAGCTCTGCCACATTGCGTTGCCCCTGAAGATATGCACTGCTTTCACCCATCTTCACGCCATAATCCTTCGCGGTATAAACCCAGTTTGCTTCCACAAAAGGTTCAAACTGACGGAAGGAACCTTTGTCATGATGGCTCTGTCCGGTCATTGACAGGCGTACACCCAGGCGTGTCTGGACGTTATCACTTCCCCTGCCTTCCACTTTCGTACCGTTGACTTCCGTGTGATTATCGGCTTTCACGCCGGACCATAGCACCTGTGCCTGGGGCGTTACGTAAACGTTGTTTTCCATTCCGCCGGAGGTTCTGTATGACCCCGTATGGAAAACATACCCCGTTTCCAGTGACGCGCTCAGACCTTTTGATTTGTACTTCTCATACGCCAGTTCATCACCTTTAACGGAGTTATCGAACCAGTTCCATGCCATCCAGCTGTCTGCATACAGGCCGGTTTTGTCCTTCGAATTCTGGTGCCAGGTGCTGTAGACACCAGCGCTGTAACCCCACACAGAGCCTTTTGAGTTATAACCGGACAAAGTGTTACGGGAATTACTGTACTGTTTACCGTAGCCGCCCATCAGACCAAGATGCCACGCATCGTCGTTGCCGGTGCTGCCGTTGAAGATATCTGCCCCCATCTGGAAGACTATCCGGTTTGCGGCGTATTTTGACTGACCGTCCGAGACATGTCCTTCCGTATGGCCCCCCACAGAGCGTACCCACAGACTACTTTCGTGACGCTCTCCGGTGGCCAGGTTTGTGTATATCATGCCACTTTGACGGTCTTTGAGACGCATGTTGAACATTGTTGCGGCTGCCTGAAGGTTGGCGGCGTAATTTCCTCGCTCAGGACGATAAGTGTGTCCGGTATCGGCATTGTTATGAGTTCCATTACTATTACCGTTATT
>NZ_JBBCMI010000051.1:0-999 GCF_037152415.1 Cedecea sp. AS113 | reverse complement strand
AGCACGCCATTTCCGACGCCACCTTTTACACCTGGCGTAAGAAGTATGGCGGTATGGAGGTGCCCGAGGTTAAGCGCCTGAAGTCGCTTGAGGAAGAGAACGCCAGGCTCAAGAAGCTGCTTGCCGAAGCCATGCTGGATAAGGAGGCGCTTCAGGTGGCTCTGGGGCGAAAGTACTGACGACAGGCCAGAAGCGGGAAGCCGTGGTGTTGATGTGTGATGCGACCGGTCTGTCGCAACGTCGTGCCTGCAGGCTTACAGGTTTGTCCCTGTCGACCTGCCGTTATGATGCTCAGCGTCCGGCTGCTGATGCACATTTATCTGGGCGTATTACCGAGCTGGCGCTTGAACGCAGACGTTTTGGTTATCGGCGCATCTGGCAGTTGCTGCGTAGGGAGGGCCTTCACGTCAATCACAAGCGGGTATATCGTATTTACCACCTTAATGGACTGAGCGTAAAACGCAGACGACGCCGTAGAGGGCTGGCGACCGAACGGTTTCCGCTTCTGCGCCCGGATGCACCGAACCTTACATGGTCGATGGATTTCGTTATGGATGCACTGGCCAACGGTCGCAGGATCAAGTGCCTGACCTGTGTGGATGATTTCACGAAGGAGTGTCTGACGATCACCGCTGCTTTCGGTATTTCAGGCGTTCAGGTCACGCGTATTCTGGACAGCATCGCGTTGTTTCGGGGGTATCCGACGACAATAAGAACCGATCAGGGTCCGGAATTTACCTGCCGCGCGCTCGATCAATGGGCCTTTGAGCATAGTGTGGAACTACGGCTTATCCAGCCAGGTAAACCAACGCAGAACGGATTTATTGAGAGTTTTAACGGACGCTTTCGCGATGAGTGTCTGAATGAACACTGGTTCAGCGATATTCTTCATGCCCGGAAAACGATTAATGACTGGCGGCAGGATTATAACGAGTGCCGTCCCCATTCATCGCTGGATTACCAGACACCAGCTGAATTCGCAACGGACTGGCGAAACAG
>NZ_JBBCMI010000050.1:0-1116 GCF_037152415.1 Cedecea sp. AS113 | reverse complement strand
TGAAACTCTCCCGTGGGGATCCACTCTTTAACATCATTAGCAATAAGCCTCATCAGGTGGCGCGTTAAGGGCCCCATCATTTTTTCTGACTCTGCCGCAGGAATGAACACGTCCGGAGGGATCAATCTGCCGTTATTTCTTCTCCAGCGCATCAGGGCTTCTGCACCATGGCAGTGTCCTGAAATATCACAGACCGGCTGATAGCAGACAAAAAACTCTCCTTCTGTTATTGCCCTGCTTATCACGGATGCAGGGGAAATACGAGCAGCATGCCATCGTTTCCAGAAAGTACCTGACAGGAATGAAAATAAAAGAAATGCAGGAAGAATTATCGGGATGCCTTCAGTACTGAAGTACAGCCAGCTACGGAGGGTCGAATAAGCCGACACCCTGATATCACCTGCCTGTATTTGTAGCGAGGTAAGAACTTCGTGGTCACCCCGGGGGCCCCCCAGGGTGACAGACCGCCCGTGCCCTGCCTGTAGTGCGTAGTTCAGGTGGGTATTACCGGCCATCACCTTAATCAGCTCCCGCATGTAACGGGTGTCCAGTACCGTATAGGCGTAAATATTTTCCTTCAGCATCCGGGTATAGACAATCACAGAGTCGCCGTGGCCGGGGTTCATCGAGATTGATGAGGCCACTGCCGGCATATTCCCGTCAGACACACTCACATCCGGAAAAATGCTTTTAACAGGCCAGGATTTATTTCCACTGAAGGAGGAACAGATTATTGTCTTGCCTGAAATGATCCCCGCGCTCCTGGTGTAAGGTGTTAGCGTTGCCAGAGATGTCAGCAACGGCAGGATTGTTTCGCAGTCATGAGCACCTGCTTCACTAATCCGACTAAGCGTGGCGGATGCTGGTTGATAGTATTCATCAGTAAGCCTGAGTATACCGCTCACACCAGCAGTCATTGCGCGGTACTGCATCCACAAACCCGAGCATATAAGAATAATACAGAGCATCACCGTTGCTCCGGCAAGGGTCATCCATAACTGAAATGGCCTGGGTGATATTGTTTTCATATGGCTCACTGGCGTTCACAAAGAATAAAACACCATCATAAATACAAAGTTGCTCAAATATCCATTTTTTTAAAGTTAACAGGCTGAT
>NZ_JBBCMI010000049.1:0-1164 GCF_037152415.1 Cedecea sp. AS113 | reverse complement strand
ACCTGAGCACCGCCCAGGGCGTGGCCATCGCCGTCCACCAGGCGCCCCATCACCGTCACCGTTTTCATCACTTTCACGGAATACGCACTGACGCCCCCGCGAATATGCTGGTAGCTCAGGTACTCAGGCTCGACTTTCAGCGCCGGGGCTTCCGTGCCGGGGAAGTCAATCTGCACCGTGCCGGGTTGCCAGGCATCGACCGGAATGAAGTTCCTGCCCGGTTTGAGCGGCACTGTACCACCCGGATAAAGCGCCACCAGTTCGGCATTTTTATCGTCGGAGGAGACATCCACTATCATGCCGCCGCCCTGATAATGTGCCGCCTGTTTCGACATTGTGACCCGCCCGCCACCCAACGCCAGCAGGCTGCCGGTATTGAGGCCGCCGGACAGCCTGCCGTCCAGCGTTGAGCTCTGCCCCCAGAAAGTGCCCGCCATCATCGGCGTATCAAACTGGTTGTAAGTGCTGAACCCTGCGCCGTGGCGGTCCGCCGTCAGCGTCGCCGTCGTCATCTTCACGGGGCCTTTGTCCCAGGTCTGATTGACCGAGGCGGAGGTATAGAGATCCCGGCTGCCGCTGGTGTCCGTGCGGCTGCCGACGCTGATATTGCCGCTGCGTTTCTGCCCGCCGAGCGCGAAGCTGGCGGAGAGACTCACGCCGCGGTTGCGTAACGTGCTGCCATTGCCGTAGGGGCGATCAAACGCGGCCAGCCGCCAGTTAATGGCGTTCCCGGCAAGTACGGTACGGGTATTAAAGCCCACGTCGGCACCGATACCGCTGTGACGGCTTCTGTGCGTCAGACGGGCGGTGAGGCTGTTCTCGCTGTTCAGGCGCCAGGTGGTGGACAGCACGCTGCTGTGTTCCAGCGAAGGGCGAGCCGTATACCGGTAGGGTTCATCTTCCTGGCGATACCAGCTCCGGCTGTGGCTGAGGGCGACATTACCCTTTGCGTGCGACCATATTCCCTGGGTATCAAACCCGTGACCGGTGAGATTGCTCCGCCAGATATTACCGTACAGCTGCACCGGCTTTGCCGCCTGCCAGTCGAGTGAAACCCCGGCCTGACGCTCTTCCCCCGTCTTCTGCACGGCCACGCCGACCGTCGCCAGCGGATGCAACAGGTAATTGACGCTGGCCCCGGCCGCAAATTCACCGTTATCTTCA
>NZ_JBBCMI010000048.1:0-1616 GCF_037152415.1 Cedecea sp. AS113 | reverse complement strand
AAATATCAAGTCTTGAAGAGTGACTACTGATTTTATAAACAGTTTTAATTCTTTGAGCATCAAACACTTTTAAATTGAAGAGTTTGATCATGGCTCAGATTGAACGCTGGCGGCAGGCCTAACACATGCAAGTCGAGCGGTAGCACGGGGAGCTTGCTCCTGGGTGACGAGCGGCGGACGGGTGAGTAATGTCTGGGGATCTGCCTGATGGAGGGGGATAACTACTGGAAACGGTAGCTAATACCGCATAACGTCGCAAGACCAAAGAGGGGGACCTTCGGGCCTCTTGCCATCAGATGAACCCAGATGGGATTAGCTAGTAGGTGGGGTAATGGCTCACCTAGGCGACGATCCCTAGCTGGTCTGAGAGGATGACCAGCCACACTGGAACTGAGACACGGTCCAGACTCCTACGGGAGGCAGCAGTGGGGAATATTGCACAATGGGCGCAAGCCTGATGCAGCCATGCCGCGTGTATGAAGAAGGCCTTCGGGTTGTAAAGTACTTTCAGCGAGGAGGAAGGCATTAAGGTTAATAACCTTGGTGATTGACGTTACTCGCAGAAGAAGCACCGGCTAACTCCGTGCCAGCAGCCGCGGTAATACGGAGGGTGCAAGCGTTAATCGGAATTACTGGGCGTAAAGCGCACGCAGGCGGTTTGTTAAGTCGGATGTGAAATCCCCGGGCTCAACCTGGGAACTGCATTCGAAACTGGCAAGCTTGAGTCTTGTAGAGGGGGGTAGAATTCCAGGTGTAGCGGTGAAATGCGTAGAGATCTGGAGGAATACCGGTGGCGAAGGCGGCCCCCTGGACAAAGACTGACGCTCAGGTGCGAAAGCGTGGGGAGCAAACAGGATTAGATACCCTGGTAGTCCACGCCGTAAACGATGTCGACTTGGAGGTTGTGCCCTTGAGGCGTGGCTTCCGGAGCTAACGCGTTAAGTCGACCGCCTGGGGAGTACGGCCGCAAGGTTAAAACTCAAATGAATTGACGGGGGCCCGCACAAGCGGTGGAGCATGTGGTTTAATTCGATGCAACGCGAAGAACCTTACCTACTCTTGACATCCAGAGAACTTTCCAGAGATGGATTGGTGCCTTCGGGAACTCTGAGACAGGTGCTGCATGGCTGTCGTCAGCTCGTGTTGTGAAATGTTGGGTTAAGTCCCGCAACGAGCGCAACCCTTATCCTTTGTTGCCAGCGGTTCGGCCGGGAACTCAAAGGAGACTGCCAGTGATAAACTGGAGGAAGGTGGGGATGACGTCAAGTCATCATGGCCCTTACGAGTAGGGCTACACACGTGCTACAATGGCGCATACAAAGAGAAGCGACCTCGCGAGAGCAAGCGGACCTCATAAAGTGCGTCGTAGTCCGGATTGGAGTCTGCAACTCGACTCCATGAAGTCGGAATCGCTAGTAATCGTAGATCAGAATGCTACGGTGAATACGTTCCCGGGCCTTGTACACACCGCCCGTCACACCATGGGAGTGGGTTGCAAAAGAAGTAGGTAGCTTAACCTTCGGGAGGGCGCTTACCACTTTGTGATTCATGACTGGGGTGAAGTCGTAACAAGGTAACCGTAGGGGAACCTGCGGTTGGATCACCTCCTTACCTAA
>NZ_JBBCMI010000047.1:0-1852 GCF_037152415.1 Cedecea sp. AS113 | reverse complement strand
TTGGTTTGGGGGAAGGATCGGCTTTGCCGGTTGGTGTGCCTGTTCCGTGGGCGTTGTCTGTAGCGCCGGCAGGATGGTTGAAATGCAATGGCGCAGCGTTTTCAGCGGCTCAATATCCAAAACTTGCACAGGTATATCCCGCGCTTGTGCTTCCTGATTTACGTGGGGAGTTTATTCGTGGTTGGGATGATGGGAGAGGGGGGGATGCTGGCCGTGCATTACTGTCATTACAGGGTGATACAATACGTAATATTCGAGGGAGTATAGTCGCTTATACTCAAGGGCAGATAAATAATACAGTAGTTCTCCCAACGGGTGTTAATGGTGCCCTTGCTATATATGATTCAGGTGTAAATAATTCGATAATCCCCGTGCCCCAAAACTCATACCCTGTGACAAATTATGGTGTTTTGTTTGATGCCTCTTTAGTGGTTCCAACTTCAAACGAAAATAGACCTCGAAATATTGCATTTAACTTTATAGTGAGGGCCGCATAATGGCTGACGCAAAATTAAACAACGATCTTATTGCGACACTGGCTGGAGAAATTAATGTATTTAACTATGATGGATATACGAAAGAGTATCTTTCTTTAACGGTTGAATATCTTGCTATTGGAGTCGGTTTACCTGCCAATTCCTGCATTGATGCACCAGGCGAACGAAAAAAAGGGTTTGCCATTTGCCGAAAAAATGATCTTACGGCGTGGGAATATATCCCCGACAACAGGGGGGAAACGATTTATAGTACGCTTGATGGTGAAAAAATCACTATTTCAAAGCTGGGGGGTTATCCATCAGATACAACGACAATCGCCCCTGCAACAGCCTATGATAAATGGGATGGCGAAAAATGGGTGACGGACATTGACGCAAAGAAAAAAGACGATATTTCTGATGCAGAACTAAAACGGAAAACCTTGTTAAGTGAAGCAAACAATATCACTGCTGACTGGCGAACAGAACTCACCCTGGGTATTATCAGCGAGGCTGATAAAGAGAAATTAACCGTCTGGATGGAATACATCAAAGCGGCGAAGGCGATAGATACCTCCACCGCGCCTGATGTTAGCTGGCCGGAGAAACCGGCGGCGTAGGCCATTCGATATCTGGTGCGTTGGAAGTATCAATAGCTTCCAATGCATCCAGGTAATCTAGCCATAAATTGTACTGCACACGTTCGTCGTCTTTTAGACGGCCAATTGCGGCTTTACCAGGCCATTGTTTATTGTTAATGAATTCGTTTGCTTTTAATATATAAAAGTTCTTATTCATTACTTCCATATGAATAAGATTATCATGCGTGAGCGGTGGCTTTTCGAGCAGTACTGGCTCCCCATTTTCATTACCTGAAATAAAAAGCCCGTTCTCTTGACCCTTGAGTAACTCTGACCAACGCTCAGCACTTATTTCAACCGAATCATCAGGTGCATATTCAGAATCAATAAAAAAGCCATTCTCTTTTTTAGAATAAAAGTAATTTTTCATCTGTTAATCCCCTATCGCTATCCAGTAAGCAAATTGCTCAGATGTCTGAGATGCTAGCGAACCCATCAAAGCAAATTGAGATGGTGTAACGGGCAAGGCCGAGAAACTATAAACGGCAGTGACCCCTGAACGAGCATTATCATAAGATGTTACAACAGAATAAGCCGTATTGCTGAACGATACAGGCAATGTAATATTTGATGGTGTTCCTAAATTACCAGCAACGGAAATTCCTGTCTGAATTATTGTTCCGTCTGGAAATTTTCTCCATCGACTAGTACCTGCACTTTTTTGCCAGAAAGACATAACAGGCACCTGGCTCGCTCCCGTCCCTACTCCCCGTTTCGCCGCCTCCCCCAAACCAA
>NZ_JBBCMI010000046.1:0-1993 GCF_037152415.1 Cedecea sp. AS113 | reverse complement strand
AAGGGTCGCACCTTCAGCTACCGTCACACCGGAAGTGGAGGCAAAAGTATCCTCAACACCGGTTTTAAGTGTGCCGCGGCTGACCGTAGTAGTACCTGTGTAGGTATTGGTTCCGGATAAAATAAAGCTGCCTTCACCATTTTTACTTATGCCTCCCCTGCCAGAAATCTTGCCTGAAAATGTGGTAGCGGTGCCAGCAGTATTATTTTCCGTGAGGGTATTATCGCCTAGTAGAATCTCTCCTTTTCCGGATAGGGCATTTACTTGCTGATTGTAACCTCCAAGATCTAAACTGGCACCAGAGTTAACGACCAAGCTGTGGGAGGTCATGATTGCATTTTCCACACCCGTCTTGAGCGTTCCTTTCTCAATCAGAGTATCGCCAGTATAAGTATTGTTACCGCTTAAAATCAGCGTTCCATCTCCTAATTTTTGTAGGCTGCCCGTGCCTGCTATAATGCCTGAAAGTGACATGCCTACACTGTTAGTGTCTAATGAAGAGATACTATTTCCATTTAGATTGATATCGATGCTGGATGTTAGCGTCGATTTGTATGCCTGAAGGATTCCACCGTCGAGAGTAAAAAGGGGTGGAATACTGCTTCCCCCATAAACAATGCCGTTCTGCCCGCCAATGGACAGTTTGCCGCCATTGGAAATGATCATCTCCGTAGTGCCAGCAGAACTTGTCGCAAGGTATAATTTGTCTGCAACGGTGATGCTTGCTCCGTCGGTAACCGTAGTTTTGGCTGTACCTTCATCTGCGCCGAGATAGAAAGTATTAACATTTAACGCTGAGCCCTCACCCATGACGGTAATAGCGGTGT
This sequence comes from Cedecea sp. AS113, assembly GCF_037152415.1. Classification (NCBI taxonomy): domain Bacteria; kingdom Pseudomonadati; phylum Pseudomonadota; class Gammaproteobacteria; order Enterobacterales; family Enterobacteriaceae; genus Cedecea; species Cedecea sp. AS113. The sequence goes on along the minus strand of NZ_JBBCMI010000046.1, from coordinate 1,166 downwards.
CAGAATTGTCATTGCTGTTACCGGCAGCGAGCATATCTGCATTGACAATGCCACCATTAGATATATTGAGATATCCAGTTCCACCTCGGCCGTAACCAGTCCCCCCCATACTTAGTAATGCTCCATTAGAGACATTAACAATACCTCCATCGGATACGTTTAGTTCTCCGATAAAACCTTGAGCTCCAATTGTTAATTGCTGAAATGGGGTGCCGGCCGCATCGCGGCCAGGCTTTACAGTCAGAACTGAACCATTTCCCTGTACGTTAATCGTGCCTTCAGCTCCATATCCGGTGTAAACATCAAACGAGTTAACCTTGCCGCCATCGATAATGTTGAGAATATTGTTTTTACCTCCTCCAGCATTACCAACACGGATCTGGGGGCTGGTTAGTGATGAGCCATTTCCGGAAACTACAATATATGACGACAGACTGTTATCGCTTCCAATGAAAATATTTTGCTCTGCTAACACAGTTGCACCATTTTGCACCTGCATATAAGCTTCTTTATCGCCCGATGCAGCACCGTTACCGATACTTATGGTGCCGCTTAGCGGTAATGTATTAGTATACTTTGCGGCAATTGATGTGCCCGATCCTGTAACAACAAAATTTGATGAGGTATTATATTTTTCACTGTACGTGAGAAAGCTTGCAAATTCTCTTGAACCACTTTCGTAAACAGTGTCACTTGATGCTGAAACTCCAAAGTTTATTCCATAAGCGATCATGGAAATCGATATGGCAATTTTTTTAATTTTCAAAGCATATTCCTTAAGCTCTGGTGTTAATGAGTGGGTAATTTATAATTGATACTCTGGTGTTTTTATTTTTATGAGGTTGCTTTGAATCTTTGCAAAAAAATATTAATGTATTAGCATTATCAGATAGGGGAGCATGCTCCTTTTCTTATGGCGCTTTCAGGTAAGCTACCGCCCGTTACGATACCAAGTACACTAGGGAAAATAATTATCAATACTTGTGGCGAGTTACTATCAATGAACATGCATTTATTTGCGCCTTATTCATCCTCATATGAAGAGTTCACGTATGTGGTGATGCTGCCAACTTACTGATTTAGTGTATGATGGTGTTTTTGAGGTGCTCCAGTGGCTTCCATTTCTATCAGCTGTCCTTCCTGCTCCGCTACTGAAGGCGTGGTGC
>NZ_JBBCMI010000045.1:0-2409 GCF_037152415.1 Cedecea sp. AS113 | reverse complement strand
CGTGCGACGTGAAGTCGTCTGATTAATTGTTTCAGCCAGATACCTGGTGTGAAACCTGATGTTCCGTCATCAGTAGCCTACCGACGCATGCAGGACGGGTAACTGTTCTGTGTGAAGCTGTCGGGACAACGAAGTCGGGTCTTCGGATCATGCTGCGATCGTGAGGTCAGGCAGAGTCTGCAAGCATTATGCGGATACGACGCAAGGCTGGATGGTATGACTAACAAACGTGAATTACCGATAAACGCCGTTAAGAATGACAGGCTAAAGATGCTGATAAGCCTGAACCAAAAGGTATGTGGCGGGTTGCTCTTGTGTAGTCTGGGAGCACACGGACAAACAGCCACCGGTGGAGAGGTAAAGTCTAACCCATCCTGTTAATCAGAGGGAACACGGTAAACCCGTATTATCGCCTGTCAGGCAGGCTGACTGTAAAGGAGGCTGTTGGTAGTGCGGGCAGAGGAATGTGGAGAAAGCGAATGTTGGCCTGTAATGGGTCAAATAGAGGTTGAGTCCCTGTGACAATATCACCTTACACGAAAGTGGGCAGACTTCCACATGGTCTTTCTTTACGAGATAACCTGAGCAATCCGGACATGAGGGAAAGCAGATGACTGTACAAAGTAATACCCGTACAGGTGCATCCTCACACTACCCTGCAGAATGGCACAGTATCGACTGGGCCAGATGCTACCGTGAAGTGCGCGGACTACAGGCGCGTATCGTAAAGGCTACAAGGGAAGGAAAAACCGGCAAAGTCAAATCATTGCAATGGATTCTGACCCACTCGTTTAGCGGCAAAGCTCTTGCCGTCAGGCGAGTTACTGAAAATAAAGGCAGGCGCACACCCGGTGTCGATGGTATTACATGGTCAACGCCGGAGGCTAAATTTCAGGCTATTTTATCACTTACGCGGCGTGGATATCGTCCCCAGCCGCTGAGGCGGCTCCTCATTCCTAAACGTAACGGAAAACTGCGCCCACTGGGTATCCCAACCATGAAGGACAGGGCAATGCAGGCTCTTTACCTGTTTGCACTGGAACCCGTGGCGGAGACTACGGCGGATCGGCGCTCGTTTGGATTTCGCCCGAAAAGGTCAACCTCTGACGCAATTGAGCAGTGCTTTACTGTACTTTCAAAGAAAGATAGCGCGCAGTGGATCCTTGAGGGAGATATCAAAGGTTGCTTTGATAATATTAGCCACAACTGGCTGCTTGAGCATATTGCTGTAGATCGAACAATTTTGCAGAAATGGCTGAAAGCGGGCTACATGGAAAACCGACAACTTTTCCCGACAGATTCCGGAACCCCACAGGGTGGGATTATTTCGCCAACACTGGCAAATCTTGCACTTGATGGGCTGGAGGCTGAGCTGTCGTCAACTTTCAGAGTTCGACGGGTCAGAGGGAAAGACATCAGTCCTAAAATTAACTATGTGCGGTATGCCGATGACTTCATCATCACCGGGACTTCAAAAGAAATCCTGGATAATGAGGTCAGGCCGCTGGTCGAGGTGTTTATGCAAAACAGGGGACTTACCCTTTCACCGGAAAAGACCAGGATCACGCACATTAACGAAGGATTCGATTTTCTGGGTCAGAATATTCGAAAATACGATGGTAAGCTTCTTATAAAACCTTCAAAAACAAGTATATCTGATCTGTTGAGTAAGGTACGCCTGATAGTGAAGGGGAATAAGGCAATCGAACAAAGCAAGTTGATCGAGATGCTGAATCCTCTAATTAGCGGGTGGGCTAACTACCATCAACATGTAGTTTCAAAAGCAATATATGCCAAAGTTGATCATGAAATTTGGTGCGCATTATGGCGATGGGCAAGGCGGCGTCACCCACAAAAAGGGTGCGCATGGGTAAAGCGGCGTTACTTCAGGACGCAAGGGTCACGAAACTGGATCTTTGCAGTGAAAACCGCGGCGCTATATCCGGATGGAAAACCGGTGCTGATATCACTGCGTAAAGCGGTAGATACACGGGTTATACGTCACCGGAAAATCAGACTGGAGGCGAACGCTTTTGATCCCCAGTGGGAAACGTATTTTGAGGAGCGGGCAGGCCTTAAAATGCAGAATACCCTGAAGGGGCGAAAGAAGCTAACGAGTCTCTGGTCGTCTCAGGGGGGCGTGTGTCCTGTATGTAAGGTGTGCATAACTTCTGAAAGCGGCTGGCATATCCATCATTTGATTCGGCGCACTGATGGTGGCGAGAATGGAAACAACAATCTCGTCATGGTGCACCCAACCTGTCATCGCCAGATCCATGCTAATAATCTCAGTATAGTGAAGCCGGTTCGCGAAAGTGGATCCAGAAAGGCTTGAGCCGTGTGCGGGGAAACTCGCATGCACGGTTCTTAGGGGAGGATGTGGTGGTAACACCATGTCCTTACCCGACC
>NZ_JBBCMI010000044.1:0-3148 GCF_037152415.1 Cedecea sp. AS113 | reverse complement strand
CGATTGTGTCTTACGAGACACCTTCGGGTTGTGAGGTTAAGCGACTAAGCGTACACGGTGGATGCCCTGGCAGTCAGAGGCGATGAAGGACGTGCTAATCTGCGATAAGCGTCGGTAAGGTGATATGAACCGTTATAGCCGGCGATTTCCGAATGGGGAAACCCAGTGTGACTCGTCACACTATCATTACGTGAATACATAGCGTAATGAAGCGAACCGGGGGAACTGAAACATCTAAGTACCCCGAGGAAAAGAAATCAACCGAGATTCCCCCAGTAGCGGCGAGCGAACGGGGAGCAGCCCAGAACCTGAATCAGTTTGTGTGTTAGTGGAAGCGTCTGGAAAGTCGCAGGGTACAGGGTGATACTCCCGTACACTAAAATGCACATACTGTGAGTTCGAAGAGTAGGGCGGGACACGTGGTATCCTGTCTGAATATGGGGGGACCATCCTCCAAGGCTAAATACTCCTGACTGACCGATAGTGAACCAGTACCGTGAGGGAAAGGCGAAAAGAACCCCGGCGAGGGGAGTGAAAAAGAACCTGAAACCGTGTACGTACAAGCAGTGGGAGCCTCTTTATGGGGTGACTGCGTACCTTTTGTATAATGGGTCAGCGACTTATATTCTGTAGCAAGGTTAACCGTATAGGGGAGCCGCAGGGAAACCGAGTCTTAACTGGGCGTTAAGTTGCAGGGTATAGACCCGAAACCCGGTGATCTAGCCATGGGCAGGTTGAAGGTTGGGTAACACTAACTGGAGGACCGAACCGACTAATGTTGAAAAATTAGCGGATGACTTGTGGCTGGGGGTGAAAGGCCAATCAAACCGGGAGATAGCTGGTTCTCCCCGAAAGCTATTTAGGTAGCGCCTCGTGAACTCATCTTCGGGGGTAGAGCACTGTTTCGGCTAGGGGGCCATCCCGGCTTACCAACCCGATGCAAACTACGAATACCGAAGAATGTTATCACGGGAGACACACGGCGGGTGCTAACGTCCGTCGTGAAGAGGGAAACAACCCAGACCGCCAGCTAAGGTCCCAAAGTCATGGTTAAGTGGGAAACGATGTGGGAAGGCACAGACAGCCAGGATGTTGGCTTAGAAGCAGCCATCATTTAAAGAAAGCGTAATAGCTCACTGGTCGAGTCGGCCTGCGCGGAAGATGTAACGGGGCTAAACCATGCACCGAAGCTGCGGCAGCGACACTATGTGTTGTTGGGTAGGGGAGCGTTCTGTAAGCCGTCGAAGGTGAACTGTGAGGTTTGCTGGAGGTATCAGAAGTGCGAATGCTGACATAAGTAACGATAAAGCGGGTGAAAAGCCCGCTCGCCGGAAGACCAAGGGTTCCTGTCCAACGTTAATCGGGGCAGGGTGAGTCGACCCCTAAGGCGAGGCCGAAAGGCGTAGTCGATGGGAAACAGGTTAATATTCCTGTACTCGGTGTTACTGCGAAGGGGGGACGGAGAAGGCTATGTTAGCCGGGCGACGGTTGTCCCGGTTTAAGCATGTAGGCGGAGCGTTTAGGTAAATCCGGACGCTTATTAACGCTGAGGTGTGATGACGAGGCACTACGGTGCTGAAGTAACAAATGCCCTGCTTCCAGGAAAAGCCTCTAAGCATCAGGTAACATTGAATCGTACCCCAAACCGACACAGGTGGTCAGGTAGAGAATACCAAGGCGCTTGAGAGAACTCGGGTGAAGGAACTAGGCAAAATGGTGCCGTAACTTCGGGAGAAGGCACGCTGTCGGTAAGTGAAACCCCTCGCGGGTGGAGCTGAAGGCAGTCGAAGATACCAGCTGGCTGCAACTGTTTATTAAAAACACAGCACTGTGCAAACACGAAAGTGGACGTATACGGTGTGACGCCTGCCCGGTGCCGGAAGGTTAATTGATGGGGTTATCCGCAAGGAGAAGCTCTTGATCGAAGCCCCGGTAAACGGCGGCCGTAACTATAACGGTCCTAAGGTAGCGAAATTCCTTGTCGGGTAAGTTCCGACCTGCACGAATGGCGTAATGATGGCCAGGCTGTCTCCACCCGAGACTCAGTGAAATTGAAATCGCTGTGAAGATGCAGTGTACCCGCGGCAAGACGGAAAGACCCCGTGAACCTTTACTATAGCTTGACACTGAACATTGAGCCTTGATGTGTAGGATAGGTGGGAGGCTTTGAAGCGTGGACGCCAGTCTGCGTGGAGCCAACCTTGAAATACCACCCTTTAATGTTTGATGTTCTAACGTAGACCCGTGATCCGGGTTGCGGACAGTGTCTGGTGGGTAGTTTGACTGGGGCGGTCTCCTCCTAAAGCGTAACGGAGGAGCACGAAGGTTAGCTAATCACGGTCGGACATCGTGAGGTTAGTGCAAAGGCATAAGCTAGCTTGACTGCGAGAGTGACGGCTCGAGCAGGTGCGAAAGCAGGTCTTAGTGATCCGGTGGTTCTGAATGGAAGGGCCATCGCTCAACGGATAAAAGGTACTCCGGGGATAACAGGCTGATACCGCCCAAGAGTTCATATCGACGGCGGTGTTTGGCACCTCGATGTCGGCTCATCACATCCTGGGGCTGAAGTAGGTCCCAAGGGTATGGCTGTTCGCCATTTAAAGTGGTACGCGAGCTGGGTTTAGAACGTCGTGAGACAGTTCGGTCCCTATCTGCCGTGGGCGCTGGAGAATTGAGGGGGGCTGCTCCTAGTACGAGAGGACCGGAGTGGACGCATCACTGGTGTTCGGGTTGTCATGCCAATGGCATTGCCCGGTAGCTAAATGCGGAAAAGATAAGCGCTGAAAGCATCTAAGCGCGAAACTTGCCCCGAGATGAGTTCTCCCTGACCCTTTAAGGGTCCTGAAGGAACGTTGAAGACTACGACGTTGATAGGCTGGGTGTGTAAGCGTAGCGATACGTTGAGCTAACCAGTACTAATGATCCGTGAGGCTTAACCTTACAACACCGAAGGTGTTTTGAGAGACGAAAGATTTTCAGCTTAGTTCAGGATTAGATTGATGGTTATATGGAGATATAACGGTCAATAACAGAATTTGCCTGGCGGCCGTAGCGCGGTGGTCCCACCTGACCCCATGCCGAACTCAGAAGTGAAACGCCGTAGCGCCGATGGTAGTGTGGGGTCTCCCCATGCGAGAGTAGGGAACTG
>NZ_JBBCMI010000043.1:0-3382 GCF_037152415.1 Cedecea sp. AS113 | reverse complement strand
GCCGTCCCCATTCATCGCTGGATTACCAGACACCAGCTGAATTCGCAACGGACTGGCGAAACAGGAAATATGAAGAAAAACCAACCGACATTACTAACTGAAGGTTGTATCGAAACCAGGGGGCAGGTGACTACCATCACGTATAAAATTTACAAAAGAAAATACTCCCTGTTAAAAAATAAGAATTTGAATAGTATTGATTCAACTGGAATGCAATCTCTCTCTAGAGGATAATAAAATGATTAATAAAGAGAGTTATGAAAATTACTATCATGTATTCAAGCATGACTATAGAGGCTGCCACCATTGTAATAAGATTATTCACATCAATGACACAAGATGTAGGTGGTGTGGTTGTAAAAAAACAAATAAAATAACCCAGTATAAACCGTCATCCTTTGTGTCGTTCTTTCTGTACAGTTCATTCATATTCTTACTTGGTTGTTTTGATGCAAATAAAATAATATGCATTTTAATTATAGTGTTCGCATCAATTTTTTTTTCAAAAGTAAAAAATACAAGATGGTTGAAGAAAAATCCTTTTTGATCTGTAATTTTTTTTAGAAAATACGATGCATAACGTTGAAGGTTATTATTGTAAATTTTAGAGGCGACATCACTCACTAACTTCACTCTTCATTTTCATGATTTTTGTAAAAAATCATTTATCTTTTTTTGTATTATGTATAAATAAAACAGTTGCTGCTTACTCCTAAGCCCTGATTTTTTTTTGATATTACCAATATGAGTTGACAAAGTTTTTTCCATGAAGGAATGTTGATTGCAAATATCTTTAACACTCTTCCCTTCACAAAGGCATTTAATAACTTCACTTTCAGTCCTGCTGTAACTTAAAATTTTATTTTTAAATTCTTGTTTGACAAGGAAATTACTAACTTTATCCTTCAAAAGCTCTGACAAAGTATTATTCCCTATGACAATTATTTTGTAATCGACAGGAATATATTCCTCTCTAAAAGTTGAAAGATCTGAAACAATAAAGAGTATTCTATTATTTTTTTTCGCATGAAATAATATTTCATACGCATTGCTATCCCTAAGCAAAAAAAAATCACTAATGACTACTGCTGATGGTTTACGAGAGATGAATTTTTTTATGATATCTCTTTCGTAACATGAGTAAATTTCACACACCTGTCCTTTTATGTTTTTTATAACTGCCTTGCCTGAATCACGATCAATACAGTCGCTTATAATAAACATCATACTTTATACCTCTCACATTAATTTATCTAATAGTGTAAAAGTCCTATCTTAAAATCCTAAAACCACTCTTGAAAATGTCAAATCTATTGCATAACTCAAGATCAGAACTAAATTAGTAATAGTAAATGAATCCATTATTTAGAATAATAAATAAAGCCATTTAAAATGTAAGGGAGAAAATTTAAAAAAAATATTTATCAGAAATTCTTAAAGGGATGAATAAAAAAAGGAGTAATAAATGTATACTGATTTTGCATGGGAATTTCTTAGAAGAAATGATAGCTATAGAGAGTGTTGGAATGAAATGCAGTTAAAAGTGGCTCAAGAAAAAAACTCAAAAGCAATAGTAAATAACGCTGCAGCATCATGGGGGTTGGTGAATTTTGTTGATCCATATACATCATCACCATTAGACGTTTTTTGGTGTCCTAAAATTAGCAGAAGAACACTTTATGCAAAGGTTGCAGAGTGTGCTGAGCATGACATCTATGGCACTTCAAAAATAGACTTGGGATTAATTAATAAATCATTGGAAATAAAGGGCATTGGTGTCATTACAAAATATTATAATGAAAATGGTTATGTACAAATAATAACAGAGGATGCATTATCCAGTAATGAAAATTTTTTGTTCTTTTCATTAAACAAATCAAGCTTAGTTAATAACTTGCGACTTGTTAGTTTTTTATATGGAGAAAATTGCGCTTTAACAACAAAATCAATGAAAAATACACAAGAATATCTGTCATTCTATGACTTGTATAATAATGGATTAACTCAGAGAGAAATTGCTAAAATTAAGTTTAAGGATTTTTTTACCGATCAGAGTTGGGAGTGTTCAGATTGGTTACGCGCAAGGGTTCGTTACAAAATAAAAAAGGCTACAAGTTATATAAGAGGGCAATATCTTGATCTTGTTTAGAATTATTAAAACAAAGGCATTGTTGAAAAGATTGTGATAGTGAAGCCTCTGGTGTTGCTGAAGGACATTAAATTTCAAAGACTCGGCTCACCAGACGCATTTCGACTAGGGGATGGCCAAAGTAAAATGATTCAACCTGACCTTTGTGCAGTGACCCTGACCCCGAATATGCTCCAGTCATAATCAGGAATAACCGGCTTCATGTTGGTTGCATGTTCTGGCAACCGGCAGACTTTTCAGCAAATTCGGACGGGGTCATCCAGCCCAGCGCAGAATGAGGACGTCTCTGGTTATAGTATATGCGCCAGGCTTCGATTTTGCACCGGGCATCCTCCAGCGACATGAACCAGTTTTCGTTCAGGCACTCCTGCCGCAGCCTGCCGTTGAACGACGCCACGGTCGCATTGTCCGTGGGCGTTCCCGGTCGTGAGAAGTCGATGCGGATCCCTCTTTCGTACACCCATTTGTCCAGCATTTTCCCTGCAAATTAAGAGCCATTATCGGTTTTCAGCAATTGTGGGTGTTGTGGTTCACGCAGGCCGGGATGCAGGCCATCGCCCCCCGCGCCAGAAATAAACACCTTCAGCAGTGCCGCCGGCTTTATGAGCAAATCCGCAACCTGAGCCCGCAGCGTCAGGCAGCCTGGACGGGCGCTCAGCGCCAGCTTCTCCTTTATCTCCATCATTCATTCTCCTCATTCACCCCCGCGGGAGCGCGGGGGTGAATAAAAAATCATCATTAAAAATAAAAACCAAAGGTTAAAAACTAAAGACTAAATGCTAAAGACCCTGACGACACACGACGGCTACATCCCTGACTACCGCGGATTGTTTATCGTTATCCCGGTAGTTCACGTTCCCATTGCCGAGCGTAACCACGTAGTGCGCTGTGCTGTCATACTCATCTGATGTCCAGGAGAATGCTGAGCTGAACCCTTTACTATACGAAGACATGTCACCCCACTCATTCCACAGATGGCCTATCACACTGCGTTTTGAAACGGTTCCTAGTTTGCTGGCGGTCATCTGTAGAACCGTTGGCATACTATACCCTGACTGCGATGAGCAGTACGTGTTTGCCTCAGCCCAGGTATTAGTTGTAGCTCCGCTATTTATGAACCAGCTCTTAAGCGTGAAGCTGTACTTAATGATTTTCCCCTGACCACTGGTCGGGGTGCCGGTGATGGTCACTTTACTGCCCGTCCCCGTGCCGGTGAACTTCACCACTCCACTG
>NZ_JBBCMI010000042.1:0-3602 GCF_037152415.1 Cedecea sp. AS113 | reverse complement strand
GGCCTGGGTGATATTGTTTTCATATGGCTCACTGGCGTTCACAAAGAATAAAACACCATCATAAATACAAAGTTGCTCAAATATCCATTTTTTTAAAGTTAACAGGCTGATACTCACGCAAGGTGATAAATACAAAAATGTTCCATTAATTTAAGTTTCTTTAATATGTGCTTGTCTGGCGTATTTACTGACGGTTCTTTTGGCTTATTTATCCAGGCATCCTTGATATCTGCGACCTCACGCTTGATTAAAATAGGATGAATCGATCAATTGCATTCCTCCGATAGCCCAGGCCTATCATAAAAAGATAATTGATCGTTTTTGACTATTTTGTTGTTATGTGTATACTATTTCGCTACAAGCTCTGAGTCGGTGCGAAATCAATGTAAACTACACTGTGGGCCTGTCTGAATTTGTGTTTTTCATTGGTTGGCATTCTTTTTTTGGTCATAATTAATAACATGCTTTTTAATGTCACGCAGGAGACTCACATGGATAAGTGTGGTTACTGGCCGGAAAATGATTCTTTTTTTGGAAAGGGAATCATGGCAATTGCTGAGATAGCGGGCAGAAAAAATCTTTACTTTGTTAATCTTGATGAATCTACATTTTATGACTTTATAACACAGCCTCAGATTTTGAATATAAAAAGCATCGTTATTATCTCTAGCCCAACGTTATATCCTTTGTCACTCTTATTACTGACCGAATTTGCCAATGTACATGCAGTTTTATCCTCAGACAGTGGACTTGAACGACTGGCAAATAGTATACGCCGAATACCCGATAATGGAAAAATTACTGCTGCAAATTATAGTGCTGGCGCACTCACCCTGCCTGAGTATCGAACTCTGACTTTATTAGCACAAGACGTCAGCATGAAACATATAGCCTGCATTCTCGGCACCAGTATCAGTACAGCCTACGTATACAGAAAAAAACTATCAGAGAAAATGCGTTTCCCGCATAACGGAATACCTGTTTACATGAAACGGTGAGAGACATGAACAATGAAGTGCTACTGATTGTATTGACAGAGAATTGCTGGTTATACACGGGCCTTACCGCACTGTTGCCCGAGATGGTTTGTCTACGGGTGGGGTTCAGTTCGCGATATATTCCTCCAGAAATCGAGGTTGCAGGACGTATAATTCTTGCTGTGGACAGCCGGATTGTGTTTCGGGGAGAATGGACGGCTCTGAACGCTCTTCATGCCCTTCGTCCTGATGCAGTTCGGATCTGGCTGACGTGTGATGAGAGCGGGAGATTATGTCCATTTGCAAACCAGAGATGCCTTAGCCTTAGTCAGCGACAGGATATTACCTCATTACAGTTCGCTTTGCGTCAGTCAGGACAACACGCTCTGGGAAAAAGCACCCGCGTCGAAAGCATAAGACTGACATTCACAGAGCGTCGCATGCTCCCCTTTTTTTTATCCGGGGTTAGCCTACCGTTACTTTCCCGCATGACAGGAAAACCGGTCAAAACACTCTACGCGCACCGAAAAAAAATTCTTGAGAAGACGGGACTACGGCAACTGGCATTTTTACAGTTTGTGAATGAACGTAACCGAGGATTGCCGGGCATTCCCGGCATGTAAGAAATTCATGATACTTTTTTAATGGATTTAATAGTAGGGATACTCCATGAGTTATTATTATAAGAAAAAAAGATTTTCTTTAGACATATAATTCCCGAGAAATAAAATAAGGATTGGTGTGTGCTTTCCTGCCATCTTTCCCTCTCCAGATATCGACGTTTATTTCAAATTTTTATTTTCAATTCATAACCTAAGAGGAAACCAAGTGAACCATAGATATCACCTCGCATGGAATTCAACTCAGCGAGCCTGGATGGCTGGTGGGGAATTGAGCCGTTCACATAAGAAAAAAAAAGTGATTTTCTCTATTGTCTTTTTTTTAGGCGGAATTAATAGTTCATCAGTCGCTGAAACAAAAAACATAACACTATCTGGGAATGGAGTGACCTATTTCCTCCAGTCAAATAAAGGCAGTAACGGTGTTGACTCATCGAATGGAATCAATGGATCAGATGGTTCATCATCTTATGAATTTACGACCAGTACTTTTAAACCTGAGGATAACCCCATCAGCATTACTGACGCTAATATAGCTGGGGGGATTGGAGGGGCAGGTACCATAGCAATGGGCAATGGTTCTGAAAGCGGTAATGGCGGTAATGGGGGGAACGCAGTCAGCATATCGACAGCTACTATATTTAATAATGGTGCAATACTAACGGGCGGTAACGGCGGCGATGCGGGTGGAGGCACCGGTCGATATCTCACCATGGGTTCTGGCGGAGCAGGAGGCAATGCAATATCTGGGAATCACCTTACTATCAACAATAACACAGGTGGAGTGCTAGCGGGTGGGGAAGCCGGTAGTGGTGGTGATGTTCTTGGTATTCAGATCGCCAGCGCAGGAGGCTCGGGAGGTACAGCTATCGCCGGTAAGAATCTATCCATCCTTAACGATAGCGTAATTTCGGGGGGTAATGGTGGTTCCGGTGGCACGGGCGGCGTGGACCTAAACGAATGGGGTTGGTCGGGACCTGGTGACGGAGGTGAAGGAGGCTCTGGAGGCGCAGGTATAAGTGGCGATAACCTTAACATCGTCAATAATGGAAGGATTAGCGGCGGTAGTGGCGGTAAAGGTGGCTCAGGTTCAACTACAGATACGAGCATAGGTGGTAATGGTGGTATTGGTGGCGATGCCTTAGTTGGAGGCAACCTGACTATTATTAACAACGGAACTATTGATCGGGGTGCAGGTGGTAACGCGGGTAACGGGAACGGTGGAACCAATGGTACTAGCGGAACGGGCGGTGCGGCAATTCGTTTAACCAGCAATGATAATTATTTGATCCTTAAATCTGGTTCAGAGATCAACGGTGACATCGTTCTTTCAGAAACCGACACTTTCAATACCCTCTCCATTGCCAGCGATGACGCCACGACAGTTACCGGAAATCTGACGGCGAATGCTTATACCAGCTTAACACTCTCCGGTAAGATGCTCACCCTAACGGGGCAAGCCTCTTTTGCCAGGAACACGTCGCTCACCTTCAATAACTCCACTTGGGACTCTGTGCTAAAGGCAGATTCGGTTTCTCTGGAAAGTACCGTTACCCTGCGTGGAAATATCAGTGAATGGCAGCAGAACACCTACACACTGGCCACCACCACCTCAGGCATTAGCGGATTTATATCAGGGAATGTTATCAACGAGCTGCTGACAGAGGCCGCAACAGACTACGCAAAGATGTCTCTTTCAGATGATGGAAACTCCATCATCTACAGCCTGCGGTGGAACAATACCGCAGGTGATGGCTATGGAACCTTTGACCTTAAAGGCGGAGCAGTACTCAACATAGGCACAATACTTGCCGATAATATCAATGGTGCCGATGGTGTATGGGACGGTAAGACATTGACCAAAGAGGGTGACGGCACCCTCATACTGACTGGCACCAATACCTACACAGGTACTACTACGGTCAGCCGCGGCACACTTAAAACCGGTGTTGAGGATACTTTTGCCTCCACTTCCGGTGTGACGGTAGCTGAAGGTGCGACCCTT
>NZ_JBBCMI010000041.1:0-4234 GCF_037152415.1 Cedecea sp. AS113 | reverse complement strand
ATTACCAGACACCAGCTGAATTCGCAACGGACTGGCGAAACAGGAAATATGAAGAAAAACCAACCGACATTACTAACTGAAGGTTGTATCTAATCCTGGGGGCAGGTCATCCATTGCAAATAACTCAAGATAAATTTTTATTGGAATAGAACGAATGGTAGTTTTAATTTGATATAGATATTCTGTTAGTACCTGCTCTACATATTCAGTACTAACAATTGTGTTTTCCTTTTCGGCTAACTCAAGTTCTGCTAAACTAGCTTCTGCTTTTAGTTTCTTTAGTCGCTCTTGTTCAATCTGTTCTTTGATATCGGTTTCTCGTAGTGGTCTTAGTACGTTCTCTACAATCCACGATCTTGTTTCCGCTTCTGTAGAGTTCTCACCACATGGCATACCTTTATCTCTCCATTGGCGTACTGTGGATTCGTCATAGCCATATTGTTTAGCCAATGCGTTTAAGCTAATTGGTTTCATAAAAAATTCCTTATGCATGTTTTATTCATTATTTATTCGATTTCGGTTCGGGTATGCATCAATTTTTAAAATATATTTAAAACAATGCGTGGGTGAAAACTCGCTTTCTTCACCGAACGTGGGGGAACCTACTGTATTCCCTCATTACTTCATGATAATATTTTATGTCTACACAATTACGAGGTTAGTTTTATGCTGTCCTATATTCTTAAACTCTTTGAGTTGTTCACCAAATTGCCGAAATCCGTTCAAGAACAAATCATTAATGCTATCGTAGATGCTTTCACTTACGTATTCCGTCGCCTGTTCGAAACAAAAAATGAAGAAGACTTAAAAAAGGCCACTACTCAAGCAGTGACACCAACACAATGGGCAACCACAACGGTTGCTGTTACTAACTTAGTTCCTTCTCTTTATTCTCAAAAGAAGAAGGAGGAATTTGCCAACTCTGTTATTGAGTTAGTTAAAAGCGATGGCTTTATCAATCAATTAAGTAAACGTATTGATAAGATCAACGCTGCGGATGAAGAAAGTTATGTCGCACTATGTTCTATAGAAACCAAAAGGTTAATAATGGAAATGATGGATCAGGCTAAGTAATTTATAACTACAATTGCCCCTGTAGATAACTCAATAGGGGCGATATAGTTTTAAAATTCATTATTGGAAGTACATACATTAGTACATTTCATTGTTAGGCCATACTGCATAGGCATTATCTCCTGTTGCTTCTGACTTCATATTAGTACTTTGCTCAGCATGTTCTCTGTATAGATGTAAATTAGTTATACGACTGCCCCGGATTCTACAGCCAGTACTGGTATTGTCACTCTGGTAAATCTTGTTGTAGACCTTCCCGCAATCACTCTGGAACTGAGGCCGAAAGTACTTCACACCGTTACGCTCGCCCGCTGGGAACATCACAGTTGTGTACTGTCCATCTACAGTACCAACCACCGCCCTATCCATGAACGATGTAGAGCAGATACTGTGAGCATTGCTGCGAGTAGAATTTTCTTTAACATTTTTAGCCTTTTTATGCTTAACGCATTGATTATTGATCAATTTTATAGATCAATACAGTAAATTATTTTTATCGTTTTTCCATGCTTAGCTGTATACAAGAAGGGTATTTATTGGCTGGGCAAGATTCTGATTTTCAAGCGGTTACTGGATGGTGTGCCGTTGGGAATTGATCGCTGTATGGATGAGATTTATACTTTCCTTTCTTCCATAAGCACAAGGATTTGACAGATGGATACGGTAGAGCAGATTAATGGGTACTACTACAAGGGATACTGGAACCTCAAGCCAGATGAACTATACATGCTTATCACTGTTGATGTTATGAGCCAGCATTTGGGGATCTCTGCTTCCTCAGCGGCAATGATTCTTTCAGGCCAACCGTGGGTTAGTACACGAACAAAACCAAACGGAGCGGTGGAAGGCACGTCCATTGCATCTAAGTACTCCCGTAAGATCTTTCGCAATAAACATCTACCTGTAGGTATTCGCATTCCCACACCTATAGGTGGACTGAAAAACTTTCACTTCACGCCAACAAACAAAATTGGAACCATCATAGGGCGTTATATACCTTGGATCGGTTGGGGTATGGCGGCGTGGACAGCAAGAGCAATAACAAAGGATACTGCCGATATCTTTAATACTATTGTGTCGCCTAAAGACCGAATTCAGTGGACAAGTTTCTGATGAGCATAGAACAAGAGATAATTGATTATATCTATGAAAATCACAGCCATAAGAAGTACTACATCTTTGGTAAACGACAGCCAGTAACGTTAGATACAGAACTAACGCAAGGTGGTATAGATATAATATGGGAGGATGCTCAGGATACACTTGATTATTATTTCAAAACTTGGAATGTAAAATTAAATGGTTTTGAGATCTCAAGCTATTTTGACCCACAGTTTACTAGTTCACAAAAACCGATTAAACCTCTCTATGTATGGATGCTTGTCAAATCGGCTGAGGCGGGTGAATGGCTGTATGATTGAAGTTGCCGTACTTCCCACGCTTTAAAAAAAACGTCACCCCTGATATGAGAAGTACGGCATGGTGATTCTACTACAACAAAGAATAAGATGAACATAAGAAATTGGAATAGAGCATTACTAACGGTAGTACTAATCCTACTTTTCCTTGTAGGGTTAGTGTTGATTAAAATATTATTTCACGGGAGCAGTAAATTGGAATGGGGTTCTGTTAGTGATTGGGTTAGTGCTGCATGTAATGTTGCTATGGCTGGGGCTGCTGTGTATGCAGCATTACAAGCAAAGAAATGGTTTAGAAATAAAAAATATGAGTTAGGCCATGCTTCAGCGAAAGATTTATTTCTGACCTTGTTCAAAATGAATCCTGTGTTAGATAATCTTAGCACTCATGTAGAAATGTTCCACGCTTCCTCCGAAGCGGAAGCCGATCTAGCAAAAATAGAAAACATACTTTCTGAGTTTTATATTCTCATAGCAAATTATGAAAAGTCCATTTTTGAGTTAAAAGGTGTTGGTTGGGAATTCAAAGACAAGTATCACGATATATATCACTTACCTACTCGTGTAGACATCGAAGTCATTCCTTTGAGTACTCATATATCCATAGTTAATTATTTGTATGATTTTTATAACGAACCAGAAAATCTGAAATACTCTGCTAATGCATTGGAATCCGATATAAAGGAATTATTAAGCATTACAACGCAGTATAACGAGACTATTGCTACAATATTGCATGACAGTCTACAATATGAACTGTACTTTAACACTACTAAGTAATTAGTAGTGTGTTCTCTCGTGTATTATTGCACATTATTGTCTAGATGATTTTGAGGTTATGAGGATTGCTATTTACCAGTCTATATGTATTCATCATTCATATTCCTCATTGATTACATTCATTACATTCTGAATGGTTAGTAGTTTTTCAGTATCCATAACAGTACTGTATTGGATTAGCTCTGCTTCATCGCATTCACTTAAATCGGGTAGATTGTCTACCCGTCCTTCATCTTTTTTTTCCATCGAGTATTTACCCGTATCACACTGGAGTACTACACGCAGATTTTGATCGTAGTAGATTACCTGATTTGAAAATATGGTTATTGTGATATTGTTTTCATAACGGTAACGATGAAATAGGTCATACTCATCTATTCCTAGTAGGTTCATTGGCTAATTCTCCTATAAAATTCAGTACTGGCACGTAGGCCAAAATATTTATTGAGGTGGGCGGTAGTAGGTTTCTTCCCCTTCTCACATTTGTATTTATGAATATACAGCTGAATCACCTCTATATAGGACTCACCAATTTGGGTGTTGTCGGTTAATGGTGACCTCGGTTGTTTGTTATAGAGACCATTAGATTTCATTCCAACTTTCTTTTTGTTAGTACGTACATTGCCTCTGTGCCAGTTCATTTTTGTTGCTCCTTGTAGTAACCCCTCTACGGGTTTTGATTGTTGTGTAATTCGTTAATACCCAGACAGTATTAAAATATAAATATAGTCCCATGCACTTTAGTGAGCTTTAACAGCGAACGACCTGACAAGGAGGGACGACGCGTAGCTACTCACGAAGAGCGAAGCGAACTTTGAAGTACAAGAATACTAACGTACCTTTTTGTTGTCTGTGACCTGCCCCCAGGATTAGATACAACCTTCAGTTAGTAATGTCGGTTGGTTTTTCTTCATATTTCCTGTTTCGCCAGTCCGTTGCGAATTCAGCTGGTGTCTGGTAAT
>NZ_JBBCMI010000040.1:0-5692 GCF_037152415.1 Cedecea sp. AS113 | reverse complement strand
CACGGCTGGGACGGAAGTCGCTGTCGTTCTCAAAATCGGTGGAGCTGCATGATAAAGTCATCGGGCATTATCTGAACATAAAACACTATCAATAAGTTGGAGTCATTACCATTTCGTCGCTGGCAATGGCCATTTTCAGCCAGGCCCGGTACATGGGCCGGGTAACGGCGCCAATAAACCAGTCCTGCAGAATCAGATAGCCGTCCGTCGACTCCACCAGCTCCTGCCGCTGCGCGCTGTAAGTGCCGTTATAATTCCGGGCCGCGCTGGAAAAGCTGAGCCTGCTGCCGGCGGCAACAGCGCGAAGCTGGCCGTTTCGGAAGGTTTCGAGGTTGGGGTTTGGCCGGTCGGATTTGATCATGCCGATTTCTTCACCGGGCTCAAGATCGTCGTAAAGCATGCCCGGCTGGATATCGAGTTCACGATCTTCCGGCGCGGAACTGTCCGTATTAAAGCTTTGTCCATCCCCCTTTTTGATGTACATCCCGAGGGCTGCCGCGATACGTGCCGCAGTCAGTTCAGAATCTTCATACTCTTTGAGAGCACTCAGGCGCATTAACACCCCCGAGAGCAACGACGTGCCGCGGGTCTGGTGCAAACGCCGGGTAAATTTGAGATGCAGCATATTGGCCGTGTCGATTTCTTTCGTATCGAACTGCCGGCCAGCCACCGGGAGGCTTTTATAAACCTGATACGCTTTAGGCCGCCCCCAGTCATCGACAGTGATGCCCTGATTCAGCTTTTTTGCGGCATCACTGGTCATTGGGACAAAATCAGGCTCCAGAGCTTCAAGCCAGAAAGGCACCCCGGCCACGGGAACCAGTCCTGTGGCGCTCCCCTGCACCAGCTGAGCAAAAACCTCCCCGTCGCGGAGCCAGGTCCTCAGCATCAGACGTTCCAGCATGGGTCGGGTAAACTGCCCGGTAACCTCCGGCCTGACAGACCATTCTCCCCATTTCTTACGAATATCCTTCGCCAGTTTCTTGGCAACCTTGCCGTTCGTCAGCTTTGGGTGAGGGTCAACAACAATCCCTTTTGATCCCACAACCCGCTCTTCAAGCTTATCGAAGATGCCAATCACCAGATCATGGTTGTTATCGAGCCAACGGGCCTGCTCCCGGAGCGACACGTTACCCATCTGGCTTAGCTGGTCAGCCGTCCTGTTTTCCCGGCGCGCTTTATGTGTTCGGGTCGGCGTTACCGCTTCATAGGCCTTGATCATCGCCCTGGCGCGGAGCCGCGATGCTTTCCAGCCCGGCGAAAATGCGCCGATTACGTTATCCAGAATTGTCATTTAAACCTCGCCAGTCGGTAACCGGGCCGCCCCTGCTTTTTCTGATTCAGTGAAGAGAGGCGCCGCTCCCATTCCTGCCGCCCTTTTCGAATCTCGGAGAGGTTTTCCATCGTCATTTCCTGACCGTTAAACCGGATTGATTTTCCGTCCAGGACAGCCATTTCAGCCTGACTGTAGCGCTGGATCATGGCTTCAATATCGCTTTGGTTCATACCCAGCCTCCTGAGGTTTTCCATGGGTTAGTTTGTTCAGTTTTGTCGCGCTTGCGCCGTTCTTTTTTACTGACTGGCTTAGCGATAGTTGCCGGGAGTGGCGGTGAGGCATCTTTCCCAAGTAAAGATTCAATCCATGTGTCCCGCTGCGCCCATTCAGGCGCATCCGGCCATTTGATTTTTTCGTAGCCGTGCATGATCACGAGGGCATCCGCGTAAACCAGCAGGTCGAACGCTTCGTTCGCTCCCCGACCGGGCTTGCTCCACTTGCCGTCAACCGCCCGCTCCTCATACGTCAGTTCTTCATAGAACCAGCTCCCCAGCCATGACGGGAAATGCACATACCCGGGCCCAGGTGATTCACGCCAGAGCGCATTGTTCACCCGGTCTTTCAGGGCATTGGTCTGCAGGAGGTAGAGCGGAACGTCACCGGCAGCCAGCGCGCGGCGACCGGTTCGGTTAGTGTTATCAGGCATCGTGCGTTTAATGAGTTGATCGCGGGTGGTACTGTCGCCTTTGAAGAGGTAGACCTTTTTACCCAGCCCATCGCGGCGGCATTTCCGCCAGAATTTATAAGCGTTATCGGTCACCCCATCTTCGCCGCCGGAATCGACGCCCATCGCCATTAACCGCATGCCCTTTGTCGGGTCGGAGGCCAGTGGCCAAGTTTTATTGAAAACGTCGGTCAGCAGCAGATCCCAGTCCTCGGGATAACTTGCCGGATCAATTTGCAGGCTTTCACCATTGCTATCACAGCGTAACGACTGCTTGATGTTGTACCGGTCCACCAGCCAGCGCTCCCCCATGGCACCGTAGCCGGTAATCTGGACCACAAACCGGCGGTTTCGTCCGGCCTGAACGTCCACCGTCGCGGTCAGGAAGCAGACGCCATCGGGAACGCTACGCTTGGGTACATCTTCGGCGCGCTGTTCCAGCAGCTCGCTTTTGCGTTGCTCCATGCTGGAGCGCGGGAGGTATGGCCGACCAAAGTCGGTGTTTACCACAGTTTTTAACGTTTCTTCGCTACGCGTGGCCTCGTACTCCTGCTCGGCGGTAAGAAACTTATAAATCAGCTGCGCCCAGGTCTGGTAAGCGGCGGCCGGCCCCTCCATCCAGAAGGAAGCAATACGGGACCGCCGGCCCTCCCCCGATATGCCTCCACCAGCATCAATACGCTGCCCGTCGCGGAGCCACACGCATTTCATATTCAGGGAGCGTTTCATATCAGGTGTGATTTTGCCCTTACAGGCCGGGCACTGGAGCACCGCCGCCTCGCTGGCAGCGACAGGATCGGCTATTTCACGGTAGCCGGTCATGTTGTCCATTTCCGGCTGGAAATATTCCCCACAATGCGGGCATGGCCAGTAAAGCCGGCGGCGATCACCGCGGTTGTATAACGAAAGAATACCCGTGGTGGGTGGTGCTTCATGTGGCGAACTACGGCGCCATTTCGTATCACGCACGTCACGCCCTGGGGAGCTTTCCACCAGCGTCATACCCGACGACATAAAAGTGGTGGTTCGCTTTGAGGCCAGGGAAAACGCATCCCCCTCGCCGTCAATATCTTCCGGAAAGCGGTCGTAATCAGTGAGCGCCACACTTTTATAATCAGAGGAAGACATGATATTGACCGACGGCCAACCCAGCTTCAGGTAGTTCCCGGCGCGGAAGGTGCGATCATAAACGTTGTTATCGTTTCTGCGCGGGCTTAACCGAGTTTTCACTTCCGGGCTACTGCGGAATGTGCGGTCCAGGCGCTTCTTCGAATGCTCGCGGGCCTTTTCCTCTGAAACCTGAATCACCAGCATATCTGCCGGGTCGCACACAATGTTGTAGACGATCCAGCCATCAATCAGGCCAATCGTTTTGCCCGTTCGCGCCGGGCCTACGAAAACAACCGCATCGTATTCTCGTGACGCCAGGCAGTTCATCGGTTCGATAACATAGGGAGCCAGATCAGGATCCCATGGAACGGAATTACCTGCCCCCATAGGGACACGCATATAAGAACTGACCGCCTCGGCGACCTCCATTCTGCGCGGCGCGCGAAGGATGCCGGAAACATCGCGGCGGATACCACTTGCTGATGCCCGCTTAGCCATCAGTCCTCCTCTGTTTCGGCCTCCTCTTCTTTTGCATCCAGGACTTTTTGAGCCAGCTGGTCACGTAAATCATCAATCACGCTCTGGACGCGAGAAACCGCCACCGGCGGCAGCGCGCAGTCGCGTTCAAGAATATCGGGAAGGGTTTCGAGCACCATGACGACGGCTTTTGCCATCAGTGAAAACTCTCTGGCAACCTCATCCGCAGGAATAAGCTGGCCAGTGTCTTGCTCAAACTTGAGCCTTTCATTTTCTGCTTTCCAGTGAGCCAGGCGGTCGGCCGGCGGCATATCCTCCAGATTGGTTGATACCGTCGGGATCATCAGTTCGGTCAGAATATCCGCGATGAGGTAGAGCTTTAATTTGCTGTTACTGCCCGCTGCGGGCTCTACATTTTTAAGCCGGGCGGCAACCGTCTGTCGGTGAACATCGGTGATGGCCGCCAGTTGGTTGATATTGAGTTTGAGAGAGGCAATTTCCTGGTCCATGATGGTGAACACTTTTTAAACGATTCGACATCTTTGAAAAATGGCCCTCATAAAAAACAAGAACCTACCCACATGATGATGATGACCATGGATCCGAAAAACTAGCCGATTCCCGCGAGCAAGCCGCCCCGTGGCAGACCCCCCCGCCGGGAGGACCCGCGAATGATATTGTTTATCATTACTATCAATCAAAGACCGCCAAGGGTACCGCGCATAAAAAAGCCACTAGTGGGTGCCAGTGGCTTAAGCCGTTATGACTATACAAAATATCCTATAGATCATCACCCTCTTGGTAAGAATCACGAACGGTACCCAACTTAGTAGAGCCGTGCGCTGATTCCTCATCACCCAAGAGAACATCACAGTCATAACCTGGATACATTTTTTTGAAATGTTTTTCTTTCCACTCACTTACTGTCATATCATTTTTTGATGCACGCTTTCCCTGATAGCTTGGCATATCGCGCTTATCACCCCGAACATTTACGCCCTCTGGAGTCTTGAACACCACATCAAACCCTTGAATATCCCATATTTTTTTCTCAACGTTCTTCACTAACATATCTTGCTCCATAATATAAATGACGTTTGCGGTCACCATTATCGGAGATTTAGTGAATTACTTTATTGTTTTTAATACTTTCTCAGCAGATTACTTGTAATAATACCAATCACGATTGCAAACTTACTACGCATCGTTGGCACGCTGTTTCTTTGCTATTCATTGCTCATACCCACTCCTGCACTGTTGCCTGATGTACTCCTGCAGCCCTGCAATCATTTTGCCGCTGGTTTCGATTCGCTCCCTGAGACGGAAATAATCGCATTTAACGACATCAGTAAGTCTGGTTTCTGTCACGCAGCGCTGCCGGCTGACACTAATCACTCATTAATGTGATGCAAGTCACATTTAATTTGACTTATCTTAAATTCTCACTAAAGTCTCGTAGGAGTTTTTACGGTAAATGGATGAGTAAAATCTTAATCTTCAGCGGGATAAGTGATGTCGCCTCCCGCTTATTTTTTCTGAATACACACCAAAAAACTCCAGTTACTCTAGTCAAGCTGAAACAGGATCGAAAAGGGTCATTGCCGTTTTTAGTTCTTTGTCTGCTCCAACCAGAATTTTTTATCGTTCACGAGTAAATAATTTATCCAACTAAACGGGTTTCGATTAGCTAACGAAGATATGCCACCTTTGCCTCGATACTACAGAGCAATTCAAATCACAAACAGTTATCGAAAAAAAACCGCTCGGACAGAGCGGTTTAAAACAAGGCATAAGAGAGCAATACGCGGAAACCGCTAACCAATCTTAGAAGGTAATCTCACTTTAGATAGGACATTTCAAAAATAATTTATTTATTCCTAAAAACTTTCAAAACAAGTTGATTGGTTCAGGAAACTCTGTACAGTAGCGCGACTTTGTAACGATGATGCTGTTTGCATCCTCTCAGGAATAGAAGGATTTCCTGCTCCTGAGAGTTTTTTTAAAAAGAAAGCAAAAAATCACTTTCGTAAGATTTCAAGCAAATCCTTTTCAAACAAACCTGTGCTTTTACACTCAACGGGCTTGACCTTATCGTTTCCATCCGA
>NZ_JBBCMI010000039.1:0-6137 GCF_037152415.1 Cedecea sp. AS113 | reverse complement strand
GCACCACGCCTTCAGTAGCGGAGCAGGAAGGACAGCTGATAGAAATGGAAGCCACTGGAGCACCTCAAAAACACCATCATACACTAAATCAGTAAGTTGGCAGCATCACCAGTGGCGCCAAGTACCCAGAAATACCATATGGAAGACGTGCACCGTGCGGGCGGCGTGCTGGGCATTCTCGGCGAGCTGGACCGTGCCGGCCTGCTGAACCGCGAAGTCAAAAACGTGCTCGGCCTGACCCTGCCGCAGACGTTGGAGCAGTACGACATCACCGTAACCCAGGACGAAGCGGTCAAAAAAATGTTCCGCGCCGGCCCGGCGGGTATTCGTACCACCCAGGCGTTCTCGCAGGACTGCCGTTGGGATACCCTGGATGACGATCGCGCCGAAGGCTGCATCCGCTCGCTGGAGCACGCCTACAGCAAAGATGGCGGTCTGGCCGTGCTGTACGGCAACTTCGCGGAAAACGGCTGCATCGTGAAAACCGCGGGCGTGGATGACAGTATCCTCAAATTCACCGGCCCGGCAAAAGTCTACGAAAGCCAGGACGAGGCGGTTGAAGCTATCCTCGGCGGTAAAGTGGTCGAAGGCGACGTGGTGGTCATTCGCTACGAAGGGCCGAAAGGCGGGCCGGGCATGCAGGAAATGCTCTACCCAACCACCTTCCTGAAATCAATGGGGCTTGGTAAAGCCTGTGCGCTGATCACCGATGGTCGTTTCTCCGGCGGTACCTCCGGTCTCTCTATCGGCCACGTTTCTCCGGAAGCGGCCAGCGGCGGTAATATCGCGATCATCGAAGATGGCGACATGATTGCTATCGACATTCCGAACCGTGGCATTCAGCTGCAACTGAGCGAAGCGGAAATCGCCGCTCGTCGTGAAGCGCAGGAAGCTCGCGGCGACCAGGCGTGGACGCCGAAAAACCGTGAACGTCAGGTCTCCTTTGCCCTTCGCGCCTATGCCAGCCTGGCAACCAGCGCCGACAAAGGTGCGGTGCGCGATAAATCGAAACTGGGGGGTTAATCACCATGGCGGAATCACAGCCCCTATCCGGCACCCCTGAAGGTGCCGAGTATCTCAGAGCGGTGCTGCGCGCACCGGTCTATGAAGCGGTACAGGTAACGCCGCTGCAAAAAATGGACAAGCTCTCTTCGCGCCTCGACAACTTCATTCTGGTCAAGCGCGAAGACCGTCAGCCAGTGCACAGCTTTAAGCTGCGCGGCGCGTACGCGATGATGGCGGGCTTAACGCCTGAACAGAAAGCGCGTGGGGTCATCACCGCTTCTGCGGGCAACCATGCTCAGGGCGTGGCGTTCTCCTCTGCGCGTCTGGGCCTGAAGTCGCTGATTGTCATGCCGGTGGCGACTGCCGATATCAAAGTTGATGCTGTTCGCGGCTTTGGCGGCGAAGTGCTGTTGCACGGCGCTAACTTTGATGAAGCCAAAGCCAAAGCGATTGAACTGGCGCAGCAGCAGGGCTTTACCTGGGTTCCGCCTTTCGATCACCCGATGGTGATCGCCGGACAAGGTACGCTGGCCCTGGAGTTGCTCCAGCAGGACGCACACCTCGACCGCGTGTTTGTGCCGGTGGGCGGTGGCGGTCTGGCGGCGGGCGTGGCGGTGCTGATCAAACAGCTGATGCCGCAGATCAAAGTGATTGCCGTCGAAGCCGAAGACTCCGCCTGCCTGAAGGCGGCGCTGGATGCCGGTCATCCGGTGGATCTGCCGCGCGTGGGTCTCTTTGCTGAAGGCGTGGCGGTAAAACGTATCGGTGACGAAACCTTCCGTCTGTGCCAGGAATATCTCGACGACATTATTACCGTCGATAGCGATGCGATCTGTGCGGCGATGAAAGACCTGTTTGAAGATGTGCGCGCGGTAGCGGAACCTTCCGGGGCGCTGGCGCTGGCGGGGATGAAAAAATACATCGCTCAGCACAACATACGCGGTGAGCGTCTGGCGCATATTCTCTCTGGCGCTAACGTCAATTTCCACGGCCTGCGCTACGTTTCCGAACGCTGCGAGCTAGGGGAACAGCGTGAAGCGTTGCTGGCGGTGACGATCCCGGAAGAGAAGGGCAGCTTCCTGAAGTTTTGCCAACTGCTGGGCGGGCGTTCGGTCACCGAGTTTAACTACCGCTTCGCCGACGCGAAAAACGCCTGCATTTTTGTGGGCGTGCGTCTGAGTCGCGGCTTCGAAGAGCGTAAGGAAATCCTTAATCTGCTCAACGATGGCGGCTATAGCGTCGTCGACCTCTCCGACGACGAAATGGCTAAGCTGCACGTGCGCTATATGGTCGGTGGTCGTCCGTCGAAGCCGTTACAGGAACGTTTGTTCAGCTTCGAGTTCCCGGAATCGCCGGGTGCGCTGCTGAAGTTCCTCTACACCCTGGGCACGCACTGGAATATTTCCCTGTTCCATTATCGTAGCCACGGCACCGACTATGGCCGTGTACTGGCGGCGTTTGAGCTGGGCGATAACGAACCGGACTTCGAAACCCGGCTCAACGAACTGGGCTATGAGTGCCACGACGAGACCAATAACCCGGCGTTTCGTTTCTTCCTGGCAGGCTAAGCACCGTTTCTCGGGGGATAACCATCGCGGTTATCCCTCGTTATTTCATTTTCCCGTCTCTGCTTCCCTCTATTTTTTCCCGTTAGCCTGTTCTTACAATAAAAATGTGATGCAATTCATAATAAAACGCTCACCGCGTTGCGCCAGGTTCTGGTCATCTTTTGGGGGCAATACTTCTCGCTCAACCGTAACTCCTGAATTAACATTGTCGGTAGTTAATTCTTAGCGGTTAGAGAGGATATTCGGATGAGAATGGATATAGTTGATACCCCGAATGAAAATGCGCAAGGAAGTAAATATTTAACGCCTCAGCTTACGTTCCTCGATAAGCATTATAATAATTCCACGGACTTTTTTTCTTCGATATTTTTACTGCTGAAAGAGAAAGGCTACGTTCGGGATTCTTTCCTCGATGCCATTCTTGCCAGAGAAAAAGCCTATCCAACCGGGTTACCCACGCTGCCGGTGGCTATCGCGCTGCCGCATACCGACCCCCAGCACGTCATTCGTCCCTTTATCTCTGTTACGCGACTGTCACAACCTCTCGCCTGGCAGGAAATGGGGAATGACGACAATACGCTCTACGTTCAATTTATTGTTCTTCTTGGTTTTATTGACCACAGCAGCCACCTGACAGCGCTGCAAAACCTGATGGACTGCCTTGCTGATGAACAGGTCGTCCAGACCCTACGCGAGATAGACGATGTAGATACCTTTCTCTGTACCCTCACATCAAGACTGCAATTGGATAAGGATTTATAAAATGAAAAAAGTCATTGTTGCCTGTGGAAGCGGCGTTGCGACCTCACAAACAGTTGCCAGTAAAGTGACTCGCTTATTGAATGAACGTAACCAGTCGCACATTAAAGTTGAAGTAATCGACCTTAAATCTCTCGATAGCCATATTAAGGATAGTGCTGCGTATATCGCAATTACTAAAGTTGATAAGCAATATCCTATCCCCGTGATTAACGGTATCGCATTTCTGACCGGTATGGGTATGGAACAGGAATTACAAAAGGTCATTGATGCCTGTAAATAAGGCGTAGCTCTTTAATCCTTATAATTATTTTAGTGGAGAAGTGCTATGGACTTTCTTGGTGTAGTCATAAATTATATTCTGAATTTAGGCGCGCCGGTTTTTGTGCCTTTTATCATGTTATTAGCCGGGCTGGTGGTGCGGATGAAATTCCGCGATGCGGCTTCGGCGGCCATCACGCTAGGCGTCGCCTTCGTTGGGATGAGCATGCTGATTGGCTTTATGGTTGATGCCATCGGGGTTGCCGCGCAGACCATGATGAACCGCACCGGCCTTGAACTGAGTATCGTCGACGGCGGTTGGACGACGATGGCGAATATCTCCTGGGCTTGGCCTTACGCATTCGCCATGTTCCCGCTTCAGGTTGGCGTAAACATTGTGATGTTGATGCTAAACAAGACCAATACCTTCAACGCCGACCTCTGGAACGTGTGGGGGAAAATCTTTACCGCGTTTATCGTAGTGAGCGTCACCACCCCATTGTTTGGCCCGGTCTGGAGCCTGGTGCTGGCGTTCCTGATTGCAGCTTTGCAGATTATCGTTGAGCTGAACGCTGGCGACATTCACCAGCATCGCATTGAGAAACTGACTGGAATCCCCGGCGTCACCTGTACCCACCGCATGGTGTTCTTTGGCGCAATTTATTACCCGTTCGATCTGCTGCTGCGCAAAATTCCGGTGTGCAATAAGCCGATGGATGCCACCGCGCTGCGCGCAAAAGTTGGCGTTTTTGCGGAAAACCATATCATCGGTTTTATTCTCGGGATCCTGTTCGGCATTATCGCGGGCTACAGTGTGGCGAAAACGCTGATGCTGGGCGTTCAGGCCGCAACGGCGCTGGTGCTGTTCCCGATGATTTCCAAACTCTTTATGCAGGCGCTGTCGCCTATTTCGGAAGCCATCAGCGACTACATGAACAAGAAATTCTCCGGGCGTAAGCTGTTCGTCGGCATCGATTGGCCATTTATGGGCGGCGCCAGCGAAATCTGGTTTGCCATCATCGTTGCGATTCCGTTCACGCTCATCTGGGCGCTGATTCTGCCGGGCAATAAGATTTTACCCTTCGCCGGTATTATTAATATTTCCCTGATTGTTCCTGCCTACCTGGTGACGCGTGGCAACACCCTGCGCATGGTGATCCTTAGCATTATCGGGGTGCCGTTCTTCCTGTTCGTGGGTACGCAGTTTGCGCCAATGATTACCGAACTGGGCCAGGCGACGAAGGCAATTACCATTCCCGCCGGCCAGCTGATTTCCAATAGCTCCATTGATGCTCCGGTCTTTACCTATGCCTTCTCCTTCCTGTTCAAATTCCTGGAAGGCAACTTTATCCCGCTGGTGTTTGCGCTGTGGTGGGGCTGCGGCTACTTCTTCTACTCCCGCGAACTGCGTCGTGAAAGCAATCTGGCGCAGCTGGAAGCCGAGCAGCAGGAGAAAGCTCAGCAGGCTTAATTCTGGGTTTCATGTTCATGTCTGGCGGCAGGCGCCGCCGCCAGACTTTTGATTGCAGGAGAGTCGACATGGCTATGGATAAACGCGTGGTTGCAGTGCTGGATGCCATTGTGAACGATCCCGGCATCACGGGGACGAAGCTTGAGGAGCAGTTTTGCCTGACGCGCAAACAGCTGAGCTATACGCTGAAAAAGGTGAATGATTATCTGGAATCGAACCACTTCGACCGGATCAACCGCCTGAAAACCGGGAAACTGCATATCCCGCGCCATGTGATTGAGCATTTTCGTCAGAATCAGACCGCTGAAACCGAGCATCGCTATCTCTACTCGGAAGATGAACGCGGACAGATGATTATCTTTATGCTGTTGACCCGCAGCGAGCGGCTTTCATTGCTGCATCTCTCCTCTTCGCTGGGCGTCAGCCAGAATACGATTATCAACGACCTGAAAAAGGTGCGCACCGAGGTTATCGAGCACGGGCTGGAGATAAGCTATGACAGGGGTAATGGCTATCATATTCTGGGTGAGGAGCTGGAAAAACGCTACCTGTTGCTAAACTGCCTGCGCCGAGTGCTGGAAATCCCGGTCGCCAAAAATATTATTGCTCAATACAACAATGTGATGAGCGACTATCTGGAAAAGGTGGGCAATGTTTTCAGCGAAATTGAAAAACGTTTTAAAATTCAGTTTACCGACCGCCAGCTTCAGGAGCTTATTTATTTTATCTGCTTTGTCCTGCACCGTATTGATTCAGGAAAAAGTCTGGTCAATATCCCGAGCAGCTACGCTGACATTATTGGCAGCAGAGAATATACATTGATGCAGAGCGTTATCAGTAAAATCAATATCAGTAGCGAGGTGATGCTGCCAACTTACTGATTTAGTGTATGATGGTGTTTTTGAGGTGCTCCAGTGGCTTCTGTTTCTATCAGCTGTCCCTCCTGTTCAGCTACTGACGGGGTGGTGCGTAACGGCAAAAGCACTGCCGGACATCAGCGCTATCTCTGCTCTCACTGCCGTAAAACATGGCAACTGCAGTTCACTTACACCGCTTCTCAACCCGGTACGCAC
>NZ_JBBCMI010000038.1:0-7688 GCF_037152415.1 Cedecea sp. AS113 | reverse complement strand
ACGGCTGGGACGGAAGTCGCTGTCGTTCTCAAAATCGGTGGAGCTGCATGATAAAGTCATCGGGCATTATCTGAACATAAAACACTATCAATAAGTTGGAGTCATTACCCTCGTTTCGAAGTATTTATCCCAATTGGTTTTTGGTATGATTTTTTTGATCTCAATGAATGTGCTTTCATTCATATCATAAAAGGATAATGGAGCTATTTTTTTGATCAGCTCAGTTATTTCTAATTCACGATAGGCATTGAAGAGAAAGTTAGAAAGTTGAATAAAATCAACTTGATACATTATGTTATGTTCGTTGTTAAACTCTGGATCATTTTGACTTGATGAGCTATTGAGTTCACGTTTAAGTTCCTCTGGGATAGAAGTCTTTGTCCATGCTAATCCTAGATTATGAAGCATGAATTTAGTAATTAGCTTTCTCATTAGGTTTTCAATTTCATGTATTAATGGATAAGCTTTTATTGCATAGTTTTTACTTATATCATCCCATACTAATTGAATGTTACCAAGATTACTTTCAGCAGATATTTTTTTAAATATACGTAGGAGTTTTGAGAATGTTGACAAGTTGTCATCAGTAACGTTATCTAGTTCCAACCTGATGAATAAAGAATCCTTTCTTGTGCCATGCTCCAAAATCGAGCAATTAAAGTCGACATTGCTGTATGAAAGAGTGTTTTTATTAATTTTAATCTCATCAGTTGCCTCAAGAATCTTACTGAATGTTTCAGGAGTGCGACCGATACTAGCATTCTTATTAAGAATGAAAATCATTTCAATAATGCAACTATCCATATTCAACCTTATTTCAGATAATGATTGTAAGGAGCAATTAATGCAGTTCAAGTCATTCTTGAAAACAACATATTAATCAGTCTTGCTCTAGACAACAAACAACTACTTTAGCGACTATTTTAATTTCTTGGAGCGCACATTCGAAAGGACTATTACCACCATCAATATGAATTCTATTGCCAGGTAGACGGGTTATTGTTCTGATTAGAATGTCATCATCAATATTTATCACCCAAACACCATCACGCACAGCATCAAAATTCATATCGCAAATAAAATCACTTTTCTTTTCAACAATATGAAGAGGTTTCATCATGTTTGATGGTAGGAAATTGATGTCAAAAAGGGTCGAGCCGGAATCTATAAGTTTACCCCCTATAAGGGTTTGTTTTATCAGAGCTACAGCTTTGTTTTTGTCGTAGATACCTTTAGGTCCTTTACCAAAAGCCAGCCATTCAATTGAAACACCAGTCTCCAACGTACACTGCAATACCCAATCAGCGGGAAATATGTCGCGCATGTAACGTGTAGCCATTGTGCTCTTAGATACACCTATGTGATCGCAGAGAGCCTGACGAGTGGTGAAACCGTATGCCTCAACCAACCGTTCAATCACTTTTTTTCCGCCGCTACTGAAATCCATAAGACCTCCAAAGCAATCCTAAATTCATTGACAGATTCCAAAAGCGATCTTAAAGTTGAACTCGAAGTGTTCTTTTGGAGCCATCACAACTAATCACGTTAAACAACGGCTCGCCACAAGCCGGACTAAAGGAGGAATGTTGCACTATGACCCCTAACATTTCAATCACTCTGAATACGCCACACGTCACAATTGAGCGCTATAGCGAACTAACTGGCCTTCCGGTTGATACGATTAACGACATGCTGGCTGATGGTCGCCTTCCGCGACATCGTCTGCGCAAAGATAAAAAGCGCGAAAAGGTCATGATTAACATGGCTGCTTTAACTGTAGATGCTCTGTCTGCTTAATCAATCAAAAGCAAAGTTGTCACTCTCCTGGAGTTCGATTTTGCAATAAGTTCGGATGTGAAAACTATGTTTGATTATAAAGTTTCCAAACACAGACATTTTGATGAAGCCTGTCGAGCCTTCGCAGTACGTCATAACATGGCAAAGCTGGCTGAGCGTGCAGGTATGAATGTCCAGACTCTGCGAAACAAGCTGAACCCAGAACAGCCACACCAGCTCACTGCGCCGGAAATCTGGTTGCTGACCGATCTCACGGAAGATTCAACCCTAGTAGATGGATTTCTGGCGCAGATTCATTGCTTGCCGTGCGTGCCTCTTAATGAAGTCGCAAGCGAGAAGATGCCCCATTACGTACTAAGTGCAACAGCAGAGATCGGACGTGTTGCCGCCAGCGCTGTTTCAGGTGAGCAACCAACTGCTGCCAGCCGTCGGCAGGTTATAGACAGTATCAACTCAGTCACCCGTTTGATGGCACTGACCGCTGTTTCTATGCACGCCAGACTACAGGCAAGTCCGGCAATGGCAAGCGCGGTGGATACTGTGACGGGCCTGGGTGCTTCATTCGGTCTGATCTGAGGTGCTTATGTTGAGTAACGAACCGTCATTTGCATCACTGCTTGTTAAGAAAAGCCCAGGAATGCACTTCGGTCATGGCTGGATTGCAGGCAAAGATGGCAAGCGCTGGCACCCGTGCCATTCGCAGGCTGAATTGCTGGCTGACCTGTCAACCATCAAACAGGGGAAACCATGGCTATCGAAGGTGCTGCAACGACTCGCACGATAAGCCCAAGCGAACGCTATGAAGGGTTGAACCACATAGCGGAATTAAGGGCAAAAGTATTTGGAAGTAACATTGAGTCAGAGCTTGAGCGGTTTATTAATGAAATGAGCGACCCACGGGACGCAAATAATAAACAGAACAAGCGAGCATTAGCCGCCATATTTTTTATGGCTAACATTCCGGCAGAGCGTCACGGCGTCAAAATTAGTGAGCTGACGACTGACGAAAAACGGGAGTTGATAAAGGCAATGAACCATTTTCGTGCAGTGGTGAGCTTATTTCCTAAACGGCTAACCATGCCTAATTAAATCAAACCAGAAATTTAATGGCGTAAACCCGCCGGGCTTCTTTTTGCCCAAATTCAGGAGAACACAATGCGAAATATTGAAATCCGAACCACGAAAACCGGACCAGATGATGCCGGTCTTAACCTGATGTTGACCGAGGCGCGCATGGAAGAACGCCGGGGCCGTGCTGATGTATTTGCAGCTCATCTGGAAAAGCTGGCGGTGCATATCACTCGCGGCAAACTCAACGGCACCGAAGCTGCAGAGCTTCTGCGTAACGCCGCTGAAACTATCCAGAACGAAGCGCAGGAGATCCACTGATGGCTGATTCAATGGACCTTGTACAGCAGCGAGTCGAAGAAGATCTCCAGCGCCACATCAACAAGGCCCGGGCAAAAGTGCCGGGCGTTTCCCGCGTTCTTTGCATTGATTGTGATTCGTCAATCCCGCTGGCTCGCCGCCGCGCTATTCCGGGCGTGCAGTGCTGTATCACCTGTCAGGAAATCGCTGAGCTCAAAGGCAAGCACTACAACGGAGGTGCCGTATGAACCCTCTTGTAAACACCACAAAGAATTCAGAACCGGTTAGCCCGTACACATACATTGTACGATTCGATATTGCACCTTTATGGATCGCTGACGGCTTTATTTTATCGGACGAAACAGCGTTAGCGATGTTAGCTGAACGCCTCGACTATGCCTGCGACGCGACGGAATTGGCTGCACAAGTGCTTGTCGCACCGAATCCTTCTCGGATTGAAGATGAACAGGGGTATCGCCACGGGGCTATTGCCAAAAGTATCGAAGAAGGGGCCCCGGAGGCATATGAAAATTTTGGTGAAAACACTATTGCATCTGCACTGATTGATGCGATTGAACTACTGGATAGCGTTGCATTTGTTCGGGATGAGAACGACAACTCAAGAGACGTACTGTCAAAGCTTCTTGAGGCTTTAGGTAAAGTTAACGGCTCTTTGCCAATTTCTGACATTCATTGGTTGGATGCAGAAGCAAGCTCATGAACAAAGCCATGAACTTTGTTTCAAGAACTCTCGGCGACTCCAATGAGGCCGCCGGGTTTTTCCCCTGGGGCTCCCCGAAAAAAGCTGTAAACCCATACCTTGACCCGGCAGACGTTGCGCCGGGTTCAGCACTTTCAAACCTGATCACTCTGTACGCTGCTGACAATGAGCAGGAACAGCTGCGCCGTGAGGCTCTGAGTGATCAGGTCTGGGAGCGTTATTTCTTCAATGAATCCCGTGATCCTGTCCAGCGTGAAATGGAGCAGGACAACCTCATCAGCCGGGCCAAAATGGCCCGTGAGCAGCAGCGTGTTAATCCCGAACTGGTGATTATCGCTAACGTAAACGCTGAGCCGTCCCACATCAGCAAGCCATTGCTGGAACGTATTAAATACTTTCATGGCCTGGGGCGTGCAAAGGCTTACTCCCGTTATTTGCGCGAAACTATCAGGCCTTGCCTTGAGCGCCTGGCGCGAGTGCGTGACAGCCAGGTGTCTACTTCATTCCGGTTCATGGCAAGCCATGACGGTCTGGAGGGGCTGCTGGTCCTGCCTGAGATGAGCCAGGACCAGGTTAAACGTCTGTCTACGCTGGTTGCAGCACACATGAGCATGTGCCTGGATGCGGCCTGTGGTGATCTTTTTGTCACAGACGACGTGAAACCTGAAGAAATCCGCCAGACGTGGGAAAGGGTAGCTGCTGAGGCAATGCGGCTGGATGTGATCCCACCTGCGTTTGAGCAGTTGCGCCGAAAGCGCCGCCGTCGTAAGCCTGTACACTATGACCTCATTCCTGGATCGCTGGCGCGTATGCTTTGCGCGGACTGGTGGTATCGCAAACTGTGGCAGATGCGCTGCGAATGGCGGGAGGAACAACTGCGCGCCGTTTGTCTGGTCAACAAGAAAGCCTCCCCGTATGCCAGCTATGAAGCTGTGATCCATAAACGCGAGCAGCGCCGTAAGTCACTGGAGTTTTTCCAGTCGCATGAGCTGGTAAACGCCGACGGCGACACGCTGGATATGGAAGAGGTGGTGAACGCCAGCAACAGCAACCCGGCACACCGCCGCAATGAAATGATGGCCTGCGTCAAAGGGCTGGAGCTGATTGCAGAAATGCGCAGCGATTGCGCCGTGTTCTATACCATCACTTGCCCGTCCCGCTTCCATGCCACCCTCAACAACGGCAGGCCAAACCCGAAGTGGACCAGCGAAACGGTCCGGCAGAGCAGTGATTATCTGGTTGAAACATTCGCGGCATTCCGCAAGGCCATGCACAAGTCCGGGCTGCGCTGGTATGGCGTCCGGGTTGCGGAGCCACACCATGACGGCACCGTGCACTGGCACTTGCTGTGCTTCATGCGCAAAAAAGACCGCCGTTCCATCACCGCGCTGCTGCGCAAATTCGCCATCCGCGAAGACCGCGAGGAGCTGGGCAAAAATTCCGGACCGCGCTTTAAATCTGAGCTGATCAACCCACGCAAGGGCACGCCGACCAGCTACATCGCTAAATACATCAGCAAGAACATTGATGGGCGCGGGCTGGCTAAAGAAGTCAGCAAGGAAACGGGCAAAACACTGCGGGACAGCGCGGAGCACGTTACCGCCTGGGCGTCGCTGCATCGTGTTCAGCAGTTCCGGTTCTTTGGCATTCCGGGCCGCCAGGCTTACCGTGAGCTGCGTCTGCTGGCAGGCCAGGCTTGCAGAGCGCAGGGCGATAAAAAAGCAGGTGCGCCGGTTCTGGAAAATGCCCGCCTGGATGCCGTGTTGGCTGCTGCTGATGCGGGGTGTTTTGCTACCTACATCATGAAGCAGGGCGGTGTGTTGGTTCCCCGAAAACATCATCTTGTCAGAACGGCATACGAGCTTAACGACGAGCCGAGCGCCTACGGCGATCACGGTATCCGTATCTATGGCATCTGGTCCCCGATTGTTGAGGGCCGAATTTGCACGCATGCCATCAAGTGGAAAATGGTTCGTAAGGCCGTTGGCGTTCAGGAGGCGACAGCCGACCAGGGCGCTTGCACCCCTTGGACTCGTGGCAATAACTGTCCCCCTGTTGAAAAAATGTACCAAACAGGGGGGGAATTACCTGATACCAGAGATCCAGAAGTGCTGCCTGACTTCCATAATCTGAGCGCAAAGGAACGTCGGGAGCTGACGGCACGGCTGAGGCTTGTGAAGCCGAAGAGGCGGAAAGGGTACAAGCAGGAAATTAACGATCTCCAGCGTCAGCAGCTCGACGCTGAGCTGAGGTCCAGAGGGTTCGATGGAACTGAAGCGGAGATTGATCTGCTTCAGCGTGGTGGCAGTATTCCATCCGGGGCTGGGCTACGTCTTTTTTACCGAAATCAGCGCTTGCAGGAGGATGGTAAGTGGCGCGAGTGGTACTCGTGATTGCGTAGGAGGCTGTGGGGCGTGCATAGCAAGATTAGACATAACTAGCGGAAAGGCTAAAAAGCGTTTTACATCTAGAAACTTATTATATACTGTATTTATAAACAGTGGATATATATACAGTTATTTATCCAGTAGTAACGAGAGGAGGGAAGATGCAGGACTATTTCTTGGAGTCGTTGAAGCTCCAGCGCATTGATTTTTTTATCAAGCTTGTAGCGGCTAGTGAGTGTGACGATGAAGAAAAGCGGCTGGCTATCCAGTGGGTTTCTGAGTTAACGGACGAGTTGATGGCAAAGATTCGTGCTCATGAATACAACCGCTCGATGGATCTTCCCAGTTAGTCACAGGAACGTTGCTGGCGTGAGAACTTGATTCTGACGTCAGCAAGGTTGAACAACGAGCCGGGCGAGGCGTTAGTGGTGGGTGCATGTCTATGCTGCATGAAACCGCATGATCGTCTGAGGATCGTTTTCGCTGAGGCCCGCCAGGAATGGCGGGCTTTTGCTTATGTCATGCGGGTGCATGAAAACCACTACACAAAGCGGGCAGGCGTGGCGGGGATACGAGCGCGCGCTCACATCTTTATGTATGGATAGTGATATAGTTAAGCATTTTTTACGAAGGATAATTTATGTCAATCAAATTAATAAAAGAACAAATTGCTGATTTCCTAACAACGAATGATTCAGAAGTTATGGCTATACAAGGAGATTGGGGAATTGGCAAAACCTATACTTGGAATAAAGTTTTAAATGAATGCAAAGATCGTATTTTATATTCACGTTATAGTTATGTTTCTTTGTTTGGTTTGAACTCTTTGGATGGATTGAAATATAGTATTTTTGAAAATGCTATTCAAAGAGGGTCTATTGGTACAGAGCCCTCTCTTGAAACCGTAAGGGATAATGCCATTGGCATAAGTGAAATTATAGGCCGTAAGACCGCAAGACTTGCGAGAGAAATACCTATAGTTAAAAACTTCACATCAACGATTGATGCTGTATCATTTATGACAATAAAGAAAATGATAGTCGTTATAGATGATCTGGAAAGAAGAGGTAAGGGACTAGATGTAAAAGATGTTTTAGGGCTGGTGTCATTGTTGAAAGAGCATAAAG
Source organism: Cedecea sp. AS113 (assembly GCF_037152415.1). NCBI lineage: Bacteria > Pseudomonadati > Pseudomonadota > Gammaproteobacteria > Enterobacterales > Enterobacteriaceae > Cedecea > Cedecea sp. AS113. The sequence continues at coordinate 288 of NZ_JBBCMI010000038.1, read as the reverse complement.
AGTGTAAGGTTGTCATGCTTCTAAATAATAACACTAGCGGAATGGAAGAATTTAAAACATATAAAGAGAAAGTTATCGATAGGGATGTGACCTTTAATCCTACTCCTGAAGAGTGCGCTGCAACAGCTTTCGATGGCGGAAACGATTATTATGATGAATTAAGTAAGTACACCATCTCTCGGTGATGCTGCCAACTTACTGATTTAGTGTATGATGGTGTTTTTGAGGTGCTCCAGTGGCTTCCATTTCTATCAGCTGTCCTTCCTGCTCCGCTACTGAAGGCGTGGT
>NZ_JBBCMI010000037.1:0-8389 GCF_037152415.1 Cedecea sp. AS113 | reverse complement strand
ACGGCTGGGACGGAAGTCGCTGTCGTTCTCAAAATCGGTGGAGCTGCATGATAAAGTCATCGGGCATTATCTGAACATAAAACACTATCAATAAGTTGGAGTCATTACCGTTTTTTGTAAGCGCTGCGTCAAGAAAGCTATTGAAGTTGATCGCAACACTATCAATCGTGCTGTTTCTTGTCGAGTGGTTTATGGGCCGTTTGGGAGCGCCAGAGTTTTATAACCTGTTGTTCCTAATGGGATTGCTGTTGGTTATCAATGTGATTTCAACAAGCTGTATCAAATGGATAAGAGGGAACGTATGAGTAAGCTAAGAACCGTTGCAAAAATATTATTGATGTACTGCATCTTCAGTAGCGCCAGCGCCTTTGCGGAGGGAAATACTAAGGGTGATCCGTGTCTCGCGTTCACCTGTATGGCCGGAAAGTTACAAGGTAACGAGGCAACATCCGGGCCTGACTGTGTAATGGGCCGCCAGAGCTTTTTTGAGATACGAATTTACACCCCCTACTACAACCCCGGCGCGACAGCTGCGGCTCGTAAAGTATTTCTAAGCAGCTGCCCTATGACCACTATTTCAGAAAACAAAAACACACTGGAGCTGATTATTCAGCGATACGGACGTTCATTTCAGGAGTAACACATGAAGAAACTAATCCCAGCTATTATTGCCGCCGCCCTACTCTCCGGGTGCGCCACTCAGAACGACGCAGTAGCGCTCTCAAACCGAATCAGCGATCAGCAGAAGCAAATCAACGCGCTTTCCGTTCGTCTCCAGTCTGCCGAGCATCGCTTGAGTCAGCAGGAGTCAGCTTTTCGCTCAGAACAAACGCAGAACAGCAGCTACTGCTACCTGAACGGTGTTAAGTACTCTCAGGGATCGGTGTTCGCTGGCCGTATCTGTGATGGTAGTTCCGGCAGTGCCGCCTGGCGTCTTTACTCCCACCGCTAATAAGCAAGGCTTCCGGGCTTGCCCCGGAAGCGCTTCCTCCAGACATGGATATTGAGCTGCACAATCCATGTTTATCACAACAATCATATTGTTAAAGAGCATAAAAAAGTCGCCATGAAGGCGACTTAAACGAGCTGGAATCGTGCATATTTTATTTTTGTAAGTGCCCTGGTGCTGTATTCAGGGTGAATTTTTGCACTATATAGGCACTATCTGAAACCACTTTAATCTATCTGACAGCCACATACACTGCTTGCACCTGTAACTGTGTGGAAACGGATGTAATGGCCGAACCCTATTTAAAAAATCGCCGACGCTTCACCTCGTCCCTTGATAATCAGCTTGTTCCATTGTTTGACGCTTTAGCGGCCAAAACGCGGATACCTAAAAGCCGCCTGCTCGATGAAGCTATAGAGGATTTGCTGGTCAAACACGGCGTTCCTGGTAAACAGGTCGATAGCCAGAATTAACTTTTGCTCACCCGCGTAACCGTCCTTTCCGATACGCCAGCGAGTCTGGCCGTCTCGCTGATAGATTTCCCCTGATGCCGCAAAGAACGGATCAGGTCATGCTTATTCTGGTCGGGCATCCGGCCACGATAAACCCCCTTCTCTTTGGCTTTCCTTACGCCTTCCTGCTGGCGACGGCGGCGATCTGTATAGTCTTTTCGGGCGATGGCCGCGAGCATATCAAGCATCATGCTATTGATGGCCGTCAGCATACTCCGTGTAAATTCATCGCTACCGTGGGGCATTAACGCCGCGTAGCTGGTTGGCAGGTCCAGACTGATAATCGCCAGATTCTTTTCCTGCATCATTCGCTTCAGCTGCTGCCAGCCTTCATCATCCAGGCGTGAAAGGCGGTCTACCTGCTCAATCAGGATAAGATCGCCCTTCTCAGCATCATTTAGCAGGCGCATAAGCTCAGGGCGTTGCAGGGACGCGCCAGACGCATTCTCAACGTACCATCCGGCTACCCGGTGGTTATGCTCAAGTGCAAAGGCTTTAAGCCGCTGCTGGGCGCGTGACGCATCCTGATCGTGTGCAGAAGCCCGGAGGTATCCAAATATGTACATGACCGCCTCTTATGTCATTAGGGTTATGTCACTATAACCTATGTCATTAGAGTTATGCCATTAAGGCGCGAGGGGAAGGATTCAGAGGGTGACAGAAGGGTATACTCATAAGACATAGCTGATAGTTGCTATCTACCAGCTATGCGTGACAGTCACGATATAAAATTAGACATAGTTTTGGATCTTGAACTGACGGATAAATTCACGCGATTTGAAATACTTTCCACGCGGTAGCTTTTCACCAACCGAGCGTTTATCTGCCCATGCTTCAAATGCTGGACATGCGCCTTTTAAAACTGATGGTAGATAAATCCGTGTTGCAACATTTCTCATTACTGTACGCAGAGACAAAGTAGCATCCTCAGTATTAAAGCTATCATCAATACTGATAACTCTTTCTGACACGTCCTCGATTTTGATTTTTGAGGTATCGATGGTCATTCCGTCTTTGACCTTCCCCACAACACAAATATTTCTATTCTGCTGGCGTTCTGTCATAGCTTCCTCCTGTTGAAATTAACACTACCGTACAGTCAATAATGCACAAAGTAAATAATAGTCACCTTTTTTTTTACTGGTAATTACTAAATCACCGTGCTAGTGTTTTCTCAGCGTTACATTACTACGGAAAATGACAATGGCAGAGGACAGAAAACAGCTAACCAAACGGCAACAAAAAGCCATTGATACAGCGGCACTAATCCGGCAGGAACCGCCGCAGGGTGATGATATGGCGTTCACCCACTCTATTCTGTGCCAGGTCGGTTTGCCTCGCTCTAAAGTGGAAGGCCGCGAGTTTATGCGCCGCTCTGGTGATGCCTGGCTTGTGGTGCAGGCCGGATGGCTTGATGAAGGTAATGGTCCGGTAGAGCAGCCTCTACCCTATGGGGCTATGCCGCGACTCACGTTCGCCTGGATTTCATCGTATGCACTGCGCAACAAAACGCGGGAAATCGCCATCGGCCACAGTGCCAGCGAATTTCTTCGCCTTATGGGAATGGAACTTCAGGGGGCAAGGCACAGAACCTTGCGTATACAGATGCAGGCGCTGGCAGCATGTCGCTTACAGCTGGGCTTCAAAGGCCGTACCTATAACGGCCAGCCCGTTGAACAGTTTGATGCCTGGCTCAAAGATGGAGACACAAAGCAGCTCACGTTATGGCCGGGGACACTCACTCTGTCAGAGGGCTATTATAACGGCCTGATTGAGAGCGCCGTTCCGCTCGACAACAGGGCGTTGCATGTGCTGAAAGGCTCCGCTCTGGCACTCGATATATACGCATGGCTTGCTCACCGTCTCCACCGCATCGAGGGCCGCCCGGTCATGCTGTACTGGATGAAGCTGCGGGAGCAGTTCGCCCAGGAGTACAGCGGGAAGAATGCCGACAAGGATTTTAAACGGGCATTCATGCCAGCGCTGAAACAGGTGCTTTCAGTGTATCCGGCGGCAAAGGTTGATCAGGTCAAAGGTGGCCTGCTGCTGTACAGTTCTCCTCCCCCTATACCGTACAAATCGTGAAGAAAAGGCCCATTCCGGGCCTTTTTCTTTTGTGGATAACCCTGTTCATTCAGCAAGTTATCCAAGATAAATCCCCCCCCCTAAACCGAGATATATTACCCCCCCCTAGCAAGATAAATTGCCCCCCTAACCGAGATAAATCCCCCCCCCTAAACCAAGATAAATTACCCCCCCCCTAAACCTGTAAGGTGATCCTGTATGTTTTTCCTTTAATTTCTACCTGTACATATATCCTGTAATTAACAAAGCCTATCTGTGAGTAAGGCGCGTCCGGTGTATGACTTAGCAACAGTGGAAATTACGCTTCCTCGACCTGACAGACTCGCCGCGCTGCGGCTCCCTAATCAGGTCTTGCGGCGAGCGTTGCGGACTCTCTTTTAAAAGCGATAACTTTCGCTATAATCCAGAGCTATCAGCATTTCCTTCGCTGATTCACCCGGAGGCCAGTTGCTGCCGCGACGGCCTCCCCCTCTCCTTCTCATTAGTTCAATAGAGTAAAATCATTATTTACTAACATTGACCGTTAGCTGTGGCCGCTATATCATGGGCTTAATCGTTATCAATCAGGAATGACTATGGCCCGCAAACAGACTCGCAGCATGACGCAGGAAGAATGGGATCGCCTCTTACCCGCAATGCAGACGTTTACCCACTTATCGACCGAAATCGGCCATTCTGTTTTGGTTAAAGGGGAAAGCAATAAAGATGTGGCCGAACGTGTTGGACGGACCAAGCAGAACGTGGGTTCCACGGTCAAACGTATTTGGGATCTGTACCAGTCTGTAGCCGTCGATTTTGAGGGCGAGAAGCTACGCAAAGTTGACGTTTGGCTACCCGAAAAGATGGCCCTGAAGGTGCTGAAGGAAGCCGAAAAATACGCCATCAACCAGAACAAAACTGAATAGCCCTAATAAGAAACAATAGTAAATATTTACTTTACTTAGATTGACTGCAACCCTTCAAATTGCGATAATTATTTCTCCGGGAAGCCCACAGCTTCCCATTATCAGGAGGATAAATTATGGCTTCACGCGGTGTTAACAAAGTAATTCTCGTTGGCAATTTAGGCCAGGACCCCGAAATGCGCTATATGCCTAATGGCGGTGCGGTCGCTAACCTGCGCCTTGCCACATCTGAATCATGGCGAGATAAAGCCACTGGTGAGCAGAAAGAAGTCACGGAATGGCATACGGTGGTTATCTTTGGCAAGCTGGCCGAGATTGCAGGCGAATACCTCCGCAAAGGTTCGCAGGTGTACATTGAAGGCCAGCTGCGTACCCGCAAATGGCAGGATAAGGACCAGCAAGATCGCTACTCAACGGAAGTTGTGGTTAGCATGAACGGCGTTATGCAGATGCTGGGCGGTCGCCAGGGTGGCGGCGCTCCCGCTGGTCAGGGTGGACAGCAACAGTTTAGCGGAGGTGGTGCGCCAGCTGCTGCACCGGGAACGCAAGGGCAGCAACCACAACAGGGCGCGATGCCGGACTTTGAAGATGATATTCCATTCGCCCCGGTTACACTCCCCTTCCCTAACCATGCGATCCATGCGCTGTAATGAAAATAAAGCCCCGTCAGGGGCTTTTCTTATGAGGGCTGAAGTTCGGCCTTCTCGCAATGCTCCCCGCCGCAGAACACGACCAGCCCCGGCTTACCCCACAGATTCACATGACACACAGGGCAGGTGTATTTTGCGCGGTTGGACTTGTTTACCGGGGTTTCTGGCGGCGGCGAAACAAACTTCATTGCCTCGATGATTTCATTATCCAGTTCGCCAGGTTCGTCGGTGTAGTCGTCGTCCGGCGGGTATTCCCTATCATCATTTTCATCATCGATGTAACCTTTTCCGCTGGGTGACTGCGGCGCTCCCGGTTTCGGCTGGAACGGAGGAAAGCGGTCCATCCAGGACAGCTGAAAATTGCGCGTTAACAGTTCATCACACGCCCGGTCAAAAGCGCCGCCGGTGATGATGTAGTGCGCCATACTTTGCCCAACTTTCCGTCCCCCTGGTTGCCCTGTATCTGAAGGCATTAGCCCAATGCGTTCCATCATCGCGGACCATTCTTTATTGTGATAGCCACGTCTCCCGGCCTTGCCAAAATGATACTGCCACTGGTGAACCATTTCATGCACCAGAGATGATAACGTTGCCTTGATTGTTCGGATGGAAAAAAACACTGGATTCATCGCTATTTCATCGACCATTTGCCCGCTCTCGCGGCCAACAAAACGCTGAAACGAGCAATAGCCGTAAGTACGCTTTTCGCGTTGCAGGGTGATCAGGCATGGCGGCAGCTCGTTATTAAAAAGCCGTTCATCAAAAAAATCGTAGGCGTGCTGGAGTTCTTCGTAGGTTTCGGGTGTTGGCAATGTCATGTGGCCTTCCTTCTGTATTGCGCAATACAGAAAATATACTTCCGGCAGAGAGTAAAGTCTAACAAAATTTGTATTTACTAATATTGACTTTGTGGGTGAAAAGAGCGATACTAATTTCATCGGGAGGCAATACCGCCCCCGTTAACACAGCCCAAAGCGGCAACCCCGGAGTAAACATTATGGCTAATACCGTCACCGCAAAAATCTATGGCCCCGCTCAGAAAATGCGTTTCCTTCCTTACGCGTTCGCAGAATTTTATCTTCAGGCAGAGAACTACGTTTGCAGCTTTATGAAAAAATACGCAGTTGGCTATGATGGCGGCTGCTGGGAGTACATCACCTATGAAAATGGCGCGTGTGCGTTCATCGCGCCGGATGGCTACCAGCTTACGCTCCCTAACTATTTTGATGAACCTGTTAGCGCGAAAGAAGCCGGGATTATCGTTGCGCTGTATGCCTACAGCCATTTTTGCTGCGTGGCGTTTGAGCGTGGCTGGCAGCGCGTGAATGAGACGATGGCCGAACGCTATCACACGCTGCGGGACTTTACCGAAACGCTCCCGCCGGAGTCACAGAGCCGTATTTTTCGGGCAATAGATTAACCAGGAGCGGCGGGCATTTGCCCGCCTTACTCGTTCAGGAAGAAATGCTGATGGTTGCGACAGATGAAGTCTGGTTTCGGTATCTCGACTATTCGGGCCAAACAAAGGCGGTCCGGGTGGCATCCGTGCGGTTCTGGCCGGACATTCAGGAAACGATATTCCCCCCTCTCCAGGTGCCGGAAGGCAAGCGCCGCGTTGTACGCTGCCGCTGCGGGATTAATGACTGGAATGAGGATGGCCGCTGGCTGGGTGAATACTGCTGCGCCAGCTGCGGGCAATACATACAGGTATTTGAGAAAAAGGACTGACATATGGCTTTCGACTTCAAAAAAGAGGATGCGGCCAAGTATGGCCGCGAGGTTTACCGGGCGTTTCGTAGTAAGGGCAATCACCGCTGGGATACGTGCGTTTTCGTGAATGAATCCGGGGCTTACTCTGCCGTTTTCCGGCACTCGTTCCGCAAAAAGGTTATCGAGGATGGCAAAGAGATCCGGCGCAACGTCATTGATGATGAAATCGTGGTGGCCGCGCCGGATGCGGGCAGCTTTACCAGGGCAAAATTCCCACAACTGGCCGACGCGAAAGAGCTGAAGCAATCAGGCTTTTTCGCCCGCTTACGGTTTGTTGCTGAAGCATCTGCTTATCGTGAAGCATGGCCGGGGCATGATGGCGGCGTGGTGCTGATATGGGAAGGGAAAGCCTATGGCTGGAAAAATTGCCTGCGCGATGCGCACCATGAACGGCCTGGCGCGATAGCGATCGACACTAACGGACACGTCTTTATCGCGGAAGGTGGAAATGAGTATGATGGTGCGAAATGTTGGGTAGCTATGACTGGCGATATTACCGAAGGAGATAATGGTGATAAAAGTTAATGGGGTAGCGTTGCTGGCGATTCTGTTTATTTCGGCCACTGCGATGGCGGGGATTAAAAGCCCTATAAAGGTGGTAAGCCTGATTGATTTTAGAGGGGATAATCAAGAGCTGATGGTTCGTGATACTGAAAGCCAATGTGATTACCATGTGGCTGTCACAAAGAGCGAAAAAAACATTGAATGGCTCGGTGTTACACTGCCCCAGTCTCGCTGGGAGTTTGTAGTAGACAGAAGAAAATGTGGTGACATCATTGAGCGAGTAAATATGCAGATTGTCCCTGACACGAAGATTAAGACACTGCCTATAGAGGCTGGTTCTGTTTATTATATCTATCCAGATTGGGACGCCTTTTCACAGAAGTGAAATACTCAAAGTCTGGTAGTGGTTGAAATAGAATGAGAAGGACGACATATGGAACAGCCAACAGATATGTTTAGTATGTACCTGAAATTTATCCCCGTAATTCTGGCTGTGATTTTCTGGATATACTGCTTGAGTAGTAAATATTCATTGAGCAGGATGGAAACGATGCGGCAGCTGAAGCGGTGGTATGATTTACCTCGCGCCTCTGCAACAGAAAACAAGGAAGAAACGCTAAATAATATGATAGCGGCAGAACAGAAAAGAGCAGCATTATCCTTTAGAACTGCAATTGTATTTACCGCAATTGCTATATTCTGGTTGGTTTATATTTAAGGCGGCAATGGATATGAAGATTAAAGTGGAAGTTAACGGTCTGGTGTATGACAGCAGCAATCCAAAGTGTAAGTGCATCCTGTCTAACAGCCAGCGTAAATTGTATGCCTTCCTCCTGGTTCTCGATGGCGATATGACGAGGCGCTATTGGGGCGAGTACGATCACGATGCCCCGGAGGACTCGATAGGTAATGACTCCAACTTATTGATAGTGTTTTATGTTCAGATAATGCCCGATGACTTTATCATGCAGCTCCACCGATTTTGAGAACGACAGCGACTTCCGTCCCAGCCGT
>NZ_JBBCMI010000036.1:0-9030 GCF_037152415.1 Cedecea sp. AS113 | reverse complement strand
TTACCGGGACACTCAGGGTATGCTGGGAGTGAAATACGCCTTCTGACAAGAAGGAATACGGTAGAACTCTAAAGCGCCTCTCTGGAGGCGCCAACCTAAAAAAATCATACAAAGATGAGTCATTATAATAATAGCCAGAACAGACTTAATCAGCATTGTCTGAAAGATGCCCGCCTTCCAGCCCAAACTGCACGAAAGAAAAGTAATAAGCCATATACTAAGTAAACATTTTGTAAGTACACCCGTTTTAGTTCCACGCACTTTTTGAGGTTTCTGGTTTTTCAGCCATCAGCCGATACTCTTCCGGTGTCAGGTTATTCAGGGACTCATGAGGTCGCTCGCTGTTATATTCCATCAACCAGCGCTCAGTAATTTCCCGTGCTTCATTCAGTGTTCTGAACAGATAAAAATCCAGGATTTCTGTCCGGTACGTCCGGTTAAAACGCTCGATAAAGGCATTCTATGTCGGTTTGCCTGGTTTAATAAATTCCAGCACCACACCATGGTCTTCGGCCCATTGCGCCAGCGCAAGTGAGACCAGTTCTGGCCCGTTGTCCATACGCATCTTCAGCGGATATCCACGGTTTGCCACTATCCTGTCCTGCACCCTGACGACCCGTTGAGCCGGAATATTCAGGTCGATTTCTATCGCCAGGGCTTCGCGATTAAAATCATCCACCACATTAAAGGTACGGAAGCGCCGGCCACAGACCAGCGCATCGTGCATAAAATCGATGGACCAGCTTTGATTAAGCGCTTCCGGCATTATCAACGGAGCCGGATTGCGTACCGGCAGACGTTGTTTACTCTTACGACGAAAATTCAGTTTCAGCAGGCAGTAAATCCGGTGAACACGCTTATGGTTCCAGGTGTGCCCCTGCCTGCGCAGAAGCTGGAACAGCTTCTTAAAACCGTATCGCGGATAGCGCTCCGCCAGCTCAGTCAGTGCCTGGATCACCCGTTCATTGTGCCGGGTATCGGGCTGGTAAAAATAAACCGTCCTGCTCAGCGATAACATCCTGCATGCCTGACGTACACTCATCGAAAACACCTCTTTCAGATAGCTGACGAGTTCACGCTTTATCGCTGGCTTTAAAGCTTTTTTTCGATGACGTCTTTTAGTGCGCTGTTTTCCAGACTCAGGTCGGCAAACATCTGTTTTAGGCGGCGGTTTTCGTCCTCAAGATCTTTCATCTTTTTGATATCAGAGGCTTCCATCCCGCCAAACTTCGCTTTCCAGTTGTAGTAAGAGGCCTCAGAGATACCCGCTTCGCGGCAGACATCTTTGACGGTGCGTCCGGCTTCGACGGACTTCAGCACAGCGATGATCTGGTGTTCGATGAATCGTGCTTTACGCATGGCGATCTCCTCGGGAACATAATCAGTATGTCGGAAGATCTCTAAAAGTGAATGGTTCGGTTAAGCGGGATACTTACAAGCGGACTAAAATATTTTACTGATTACCTACCTCAGGCCATCAGCTCTCTGCCCGGTGAACGAATCGAACTGGATGATGTGGTGAAGTACATTACCCAAATTACCTCAAATATTACATAGATAATTTGTCGGCTCATTCACTGCCTACGCAGTCTGCATCGCTACAGATAACTTTCACCTAGAAGATGAGATACCTACTCTGAAAGCGGCCAAGATTAACCTGTTAATTACATGGAAAACAAGTTGTCTTAGCCACTCATCTTACAGTCCGGAATACCAAAGTGTGGGTCTGGAGTGAACTAATCTTTGAAAACATATTACCAGTGCTTAATAATTGAATCTCCGATCCCTGCAATATGTTCGCTAAGTTCATTCATGGATGAATGAGTATTGGTAATATAGAGAATAACTATTCGGGATGGTTTTCCTCTGGGCCCCAACAATGCAACGATGCCACGAGAGCCGTGTTCACCTGCTCCTGTTTTATCCGCTATCATCCAGCCAGCTGGCAGTACAGAGCGGAACAGAGGCCCGCCAACTTTATCTTCCTGCATCCACGTTATTAATTTTTGCTGTGATGCTATCTTGAGGAGACTCCCATTTAACAATTTTCGTAACGTCTGAGCCATTGCTGCCGGAGTGGTAGTATCACGCTCATCGCCAGGTAGCGCTTCATTCAGGCTGGGTTCGTGTCGATCTAGTCGTGTATAATTATCACCAGTGCTTCGCACAAATTGGGTTAATCCCTCCGGCCCGCCAATTGTTGATAGCAATAAATTTGCAGCAGTATTATCACTGGTGGTAATGGCAGCATTACATAATTCAGAAACCGACATTCCACCTGCAAGGTGCAGACTGGTTACTGGTGAATAGTCATCCAGGTCATGCTCATTATAGGTAATTCTGCGTTCAAGCTGTTCAAGCCCTTTATCAACGCGTGCTAATACTGCCCCACATAACAAAACTTTGAATGTGCTCATCATAGGGAAGCGTTCTTCATGGTGATGACTACCCAGTACCTTTCCGGATAAAAAGTCTATTTCAGTAAAACCAACCCGACCTTTGATATGGTCTTCTGTGGTTTGTATTGTATCAGTGATATTGACTGGTGTAGATAGTGCTGGCGTGCACATTCCAGCCAGCAAGGGGATTATCATAAGTCGAATCATTTTCATATTAGTATCCTTTATTTTGCATGTTAAATTAATGTGTTAAAAGTTAAATACTGAGCCAACAGGACCTCTTCGGCGAGACTGTTGGTGCACTTTCGGACCATGTGAAGCATCTGATGCAACCTCAACCCGAAATACACGTCACTCTGCATCATTCTGATTACTGCCCTGGCAACCTGAGGGTCCTATCAGAACGGGTATGTTATGCCCATTATCAAAGCATCTTCGTTATTCTGAGTGAACTTTTGGCAGCCCCGTGATGTTGTTGAATTTGTAAGCAATATCCAGGTTCAGGTTAGAATTCAGGCAATACGTGATACCTGTCGTCACATAGTGAGTTGCCCAGGCAGTCTTACTATCGATTATCGAGTTTGCCCCAATATACCCAGGGAAATACATTACAGGTGTTGTTCTGCGAGGAGCCGGGTTCTGGCGAAATCCGGGCACATTTCCGCTGACAGCACCCGTTTTTTATGGAGTCAGATGCTGCCACCCGACCCGTTATGAAGCCGGACTGATGCGTTCCCCGGGGGCTGCTTTTAACAGGAGCGGGATAAGGCTGTTCGTTTCACGCGTTAAGGCTGAGAACATATCCAGACCCACTTTTGTCACAGAGACAAAGATCCCCGTTTTTTCGCCGGGTACCAAAACCATATAACTCATAAAACCGCCGCCACCACCGGTTTTCTGGATCATTACCGGGGAGTCAACCGAAGGCTGGATAAAGACCCAACCCATTCCCAGCCCCTGCGCTTTCCCTGCTAAATCCAGACCCGTAATGGATTTGAGTTGCTGTCTCTGCACGTACATTGCCTGCTGAACGGCTCTGAGCGCTGGCTTTTCAGGATGACGGATATTCAACAGATGCTGCATCCAGCTCGCCATGTCCCTTGCGGTGGAATACATCCCGCCGTTGTATCCGTGCAGGGACCGGCAGGATCGATGCCAGAGCCTTCCATGAGCCGCTGACACTGAGCGCTGTCAGGCTGGGTGGTGGTGTCTTTCATGCCCAGCGGGCCCGTCACATTTTCCCGCATAAGCTGCAGGTAGGTTTTTTTACCTGCAGCTTCCATAGCATCGGCCAGCAGATCGTATCCCACATTAGAATACTGCGCCTGTTCCCACGGCGCGGTCAGGGTCGGCTTCTGATTCAGCCAGTTCCAGCGGGCAGGCCTGTCCGGCCACGTGAACGGAGCTGAGCCGGCTGGTGCCTGACCCGGGATAAGTCGCGGCAGCCCGCTGGTATGTGTGGCAAGCGAAATCAGGGTAACGGGATTGCCGCGGCTCACCTCAGGTACTGTCATCCCCGGGGGAGCATACTTCTGAAGCGTGTCGGTCAGCCTGAGCGCTCCCTTATCGGCAAGCTTAACCAGCAGCTCTGAGGCCAGAATTTTTGACATAGAGCCGACCCGAAGCAGCGAGTCGGGCGTGGGGCTGGTATGGTTGCCTTTAGCCGTTTCACCATAGGCACGATATGTCACCTGACCATTCTGAATAATGGCCATGACCATAGCCGGAGGATTAGTGTCATGAAATATCTGTGCAGATTTCTCAGCAATTTGCTGCTCGGTCGTCATCTGGCCAGCATTGGCATAACTGGCGGCCAGCAGGCTGGCCACGGCCAGAAACAGTGATTTTCTCTTCATCCAGGTTTCCCTAATAAATATTGTTCAGTGAGCTGATTACCGAGATGTTAATGAATACTTTGGGATGCATTCATTGTGTTAATCCGCAGATAAATGCGAATAATCGCCAGCCGCAAATAAAAATTTAAAGCCCGGTTTAATTAATTATAAATTTCGCAATAAATAACAAGTATGTCGCACCGGTCAGGAAGCGGGATTATGTTGATAATCTTGAATGCTGGCAAACGATAAAAATTTGTATTAATTTAAAGAAAATCTAAAGGATGTCCTATGCGAAAAAAACCTCCCCTGAAGGCCCTCAAATCTTTTGAGGCTGCCGCCAGACACCTCAGCTTTACCCGGGCCGCGAAAGAGCTTTTCGTTACCCCAGCCGCCGTCAGCCAGCAAATCAGAATTCTTGAGGAGCGTCTGGGTATCACGCTTTTCAGACGACAGTCCCGCAGTCTGGAGCTCACAGAGGAAGCCGCGATCCTCTATGGCGGACTGCACGAGGCGTTTCGGACAATAGAAAATATTTATCATAAGTTTGAAGGCGGGGAATATAAGGAAGTCCTGTCGCTGGGCTGTGTAGGCACGTTTGCCCTTGGCTGGCTTGAGGCCAGGCTGGGGCGTTTCCAGACGCTTCATCCCCATGTGGATGTCCGTCTGCGTATTAACAATAATATCGTCAATATTGCTGCAGAGGGGCTCGATCTGGCTATCAGGTTTGGTACCGGGATATGGCCCTCAACCAATAATGAAAAAATATTCGACGCGCCGTTTGGCGTGCTATGCGACCCGGAAATGGCCGGGCGGCTTCGCGCACCACGTGATTTGCTGAACGAGAGGCTGCTCCGTTCTTACCGGATCAATGAATGGGAAGACTGGTTCCGTGAGGCCGGCGAGGACGTTGCTGTCATCAGCGGTACGGTCTATGACTCGTCAGGACTGATGATCCAGACCGTTATACATTCCGGCGGCGCGGCGCTGGTTCCCCTGAAAATGTTTACACGGGAGCTCACATCCGGGCAGGTTGTGCAGCCCTTCGAAACTGAGGTCAACGCCGGCAGCTACTGGCTGACATATTCTAAATCCAGAATCATGCGCCCTGTGGTCAAAACCTTCAGGAGCTGGCTTCTGAGCGAAGCGCTGTTGTTTGAATAAACGTATACTCAGACTGCCCGGGCACGTTCTCTTAAAGCATGGGAAGGCCTTGATGCCTGGTGATTAAAGTAATACGACGCCTGTCTTAGACGAAGCTTAGAGCCTTATCTGGTACGAGGCTACGGTGGCGGCTATCCGATAAGCTCCTAAATATCACGCCACGTTCGATACACCAGACGTTCATACAGCGTAAGAAAAATTAACGATTACTACCGATGTATAGTTAGATTGTTTCCAATCCTGTCTTGCTCTGTTAATGCCAGGATTCTGTTTACACACTCAGTAACTGTTAATTTCGCTGTATCAAGTTGAATATGTTCCCTGTACCATCGTTCATAGTGACGGCTTTGCACTTTTTCCCAGTCAGGTACAGTCAAACCGGGAATATCTGAAACTCTGTTTTCCACTCGATGCCGATGCTGTTCTTTGTCCGAACAAATTATTTCAATTTCTATGAATGGAATTTCCAGTGATATAGCTATATCACGAAAAGCATCACGCACAAGATTAATATCATTAACCGAATCTGTCACCACCGTTGACCCTAGCTTAAGATTCTCACGTGCTAATGCATATATGACAAAATACCCTTCAGGCCCGGGCTTCCTCTCTGTTTCAAACGCCGAAAGAATGGCCTGCTCTACAGTATCCACCCGTAAATACACAGCGCTCAATTTTTCGCACAACATTTTTGCTACAGTACTTTTTCCAGAACCCGGCAACCCGTTCATAATTATCAGCATAATTTTCCCTTTTGGAATACATTGGAGGAGTTACTATTAAAAATAAAATACACATAAATGGTTCAATTCACAATTGAGTGAGATGTTTGTTGTACCATGGTATAAATATCCTTAGTGTGCCTCCCCAGAATACTCCATCATTCAGTCCGGTGAGCCCACCCATTAGCAGACAGAAGCTCGCTGACGCCGCAAGGCCAGGCTGAAGGAAGATGGCTGAAGTAAGAATGAATTTTGTACAAAAAGTAATAACGATCATGCCCAGCGTCAGCGGCGTCCCGGCCCTGATAACCGTACCTGGGTTGCCTGAATCCTGCAGGGGAGTTTGTGCCCCCCACATCCAGCAGCCGAGTGCTCCTCCCGCGAGTAATCCTGCGACCATCATGGTGAGACTTACTCCTGCCCTTTCTGTTTCAGTCATAACTCCGTAGCCTCCCCAGACAAGAAACAGTACAGGGAGCAAAAAAAGCCGTCCGATTTTCATCTCTCTGTCATAAAGGGCGGCAAAACCACGGCGAAGTAAAAAAATCAGCAGGAGCCAGACCCAGAACGGTACATGAAGTAAAAATTCAGACAGGTTCATCGTTTTTCCTTTTCGCTTAATGATGATTACATTTAGCCGCAGAGAATGGCTCCAGCGTTTTACTTGATTGCCCGAAGGTTATTTTCCTTTTTTGTGCCCGGACGGAGGAGTTTATTCAACCTGCGTTGTTGCCATGACTTAAGCCGATCATGAATAACAAACACCCTGCCCCCCCCCTGAACATAACCAGAGTGCACCATATGGCCGTCACTACAAGGGACCAGTAACTTTCCGGAGTAAGCAGATAGTTTATAACCATCATTGCGGTGCATGTCAGAAGAGCCCTTGTTAGTATCCGCCAAAACGTCATTTCCCGGGCAACCTGGGCTCTGGCATCACTGATACGTTCATCCAGCGTGTTAACGGCATCCCCGGCCTCTTCCGGGAGCTCAGATACTCTGACGTCAAAGGCTGAGGCAAGCGCACTCAACGTTTCAAGACCAGGTTTCTTCCCTTTTTCAGTACGCTGAACCGTTCTGACTGAAAGCGAGGCGACTTCTGCCAGCTGCTCCTGAGACCAGGCCTTCTTCAGGCGAAGGGCTTTCACTTTCTCTGCGACGGTCATCGATAACCTCATATCTGGTGTATGTTGGTAGCGGCTAAGATATTCGCATTTCCTGCCGGCACAGTACACGACACGGGCCTGACAGTAAGACGACACAAACGAGACAGGTGCAGACCGAATGACAGGATGAGCCTGTATCACAGACTTACTCTTCAAAAATAACGGTATCTCCGCAGGCGACAGGATGCGTGTTCCTGAGCCACAGTTTTCCCCATCTTCCTGTGCAGTGGCAGCCCAGCACTTGCTCAGGTGCGATCTCACGCAAAAAAGCTTTCAGCCTTATCAGCCTGAGCGGTGATGCTGCCCGCAGATGAAATCCCCCGATAAGGGCGTACACGCGTTTTTCCCCCGTAATGTTCATGCAGTGGCGAACGGTGTTCTCCAGCCCACGATGGCCACACCCGGTTATAATGACCAGCCCGCGTGATGAGCACCAGATAAGCACACCCTCATCAGACACATAATCAGGCGTGGCGTTCCTGTAATCGGTATAACCCCAAGGCTCCGGGCTTTCCACGGGGATTTCACCACTCCAGACAAAACGTCCTGCCACGACCCGCGGGATTTTACTGTACTCCACGTTAAGTCCGCGAAAACGCTCCACGACCGAAAGTTTCTTAAGAGGAATGACCTTTCCTGGAAGCCTGACGGCGGCATACCTTTCCTGTAAAATGCCGGGATGACAGATAATCCTCGTCCCGGGGGCAAGAGACGTTATTCCGCCGCAGTGATCGTAATGCCCGTGGGATAATACAACCGCGTCCAGGTCTGTCAGCGGCTCGTTGATCAGCCTGGCATTGCGAACAACGGTTTCATCCGCACCGGAGTCAAACAGTATCCGGCTCTCTCCGTCGTCCAGAAGAATGGAGAGGCCTGCACGGGCCTGCATTCCTGCAGCCGCGTGCGGGGAAAGATGGTTTTCGACCAGAATGGTCATTTTGAGTGTCACAGCTTAGTTCTCCCTTCGAAGGTAATTACCCAATAATCCTGACAGCAGACCTGTTTCCTGGTCCAGAGCAGCATTCTTCTCACTGCAGCAGATAAAGACTTATCAGCATGCCAGTCCGCCATATCCTGCTCCCCGAAAGCAGCCAGATTTCTGCAGAGATAACGAAAATGAATGAGGCTGTCAGAACGATATCCACCCTGTTCAAAAAAAAATAATTACCCGCCTTAAAACCTGCGCTTATATTCATTACAGAGTACATCCCGCTGCGTCACCTGTTTAAATAACACTGAAATGGAAAGGGATTAATGACTATAACGTCACTAAATAGTGATAGTGTACTCATGGAAAGACCTCACAGGACAAATAATGCAATTACGAAAAAGAGCGCTTGCTGCCGGAATTCTCGTACCCGCAATCCTGACTACACTGCTGTCGTCAGGCATGGCCTGGCGCCAGCTGAGCAGAGACACGGCCGTCACGGCAGACATACTGATGAGTCAGGTCGACCACGTAACACCCATTGCCCGCTGACCTGCTCCCCGTTGATTAATACACACCGATGTTAGTAATGTCTTCATAAGCCACATGAGGACATCCCCATGAAGAAGCGTTTTTCCGACGAACAGATCATCAGTATCCTCCGCGAGGCTGAAGCCGGGGTTTCTGCCCGTGAGCTCTGCCGTGAGCACGCCATTTCCGACGCCACCTTTTACACCTGGCGTAAGAAGTATGGCGGTATGGAGGTGCCCGAGGTTAAGCGCCTGAAGTCGCTTGAGGAAGAGAACGCCAGGCTCA
>NZ_JBBCMI010000035.1:0-11283 GCF_037152415.1 Cedecea sp. AS113 | reverse complement strand
GCACGGCTGGGACGGAAGTCGCTGTCGTTCTCAAAATCGGTGGAGCTGCATGATAAAGTCATCGGGCATTATCTGAACATAAAACACTATCAATAAGTTGGAGTCATTACCTAAAAAACCATCATAAAAAAGAGGACATGACGCAGTATAATAAATATACTGCTGAAGTAAGTGCGCAGAAAAGTTTACCCGGCGCTGACAGCCCTGAAGAATTGATGAAAAAGGCTGAGGAGTATCAAAAAAATTATCGCAAAGATTAGCGATCAAGGGGGATAAATGAGAAATGTCTTTCAGATATGTCTGGTGACCGTTGTTCTGCTTATTGCATGTGTCATCGCTGGCTGGGAACTTCCAGAAACAGTTTTCATGGCTTCGTTTGTTTTTATCTGGCAGCTTCTGTTCATTTTATTGATGATGAAAATCAGATCGAGACGACATGTTTCTAAACATAACAGTTTTGCTAATTTTTTCTGGTTGTTAATATTTCCAGTTTTCGCGATTTTCTCACCTATTTTTGTAGTGACGGCATTCATTGCTGGGACAATATGGGATTTAATCAAGGCCCAAGGGGAAACTAGAATGAATCGTTGGGTTGAGAGAAGGAAGGGTAATGATGCTTCTTCAATCAGCCAAGAATCAGTACCGCCATCTTTCGAAAGAATTAATTACAATAGCGAAAATAATTATCCTATGGGATGGAAATTTTAGGAGGGTAATTTACAGGTCAGATCGTTCTTAGGAATATTAAAAAGCATAACTAAGTAGATAACAAGGAAATCAGGATGAAGTTAAATAAGTATACTTCTGTAATTTTATTAGGTGCGATTCTCTCCCTCTCAGGGTGTGGTGCGATGAGCACAGCAATTAAGAAACGTAACCTCGAGGTCAAAACGCAGATGAGCGAAACGGTCTGGCTTGAACCATCAAGCGAGCGTACCGTTTTCCTGCAGATCAAAAACACGTCTGATAAAGACATGAGCGGTCTCCAGTCTAAAATTACCGAAGCTGTTAAAGCCAAAGGCTACCAGGTCGTGACCTCGCCGGATAAAGCCTACTACTGGATTCAGGCGAACGTACTTAAGGCCGACAAAATGGACCTTCGTGAGTCACAAAGCTGGCTCAGCCGTGGCTACGAAGGTGCAGCGGCAGGGGCCGCGCTGGGTGCCGGTATTACCGCCTATAATTCCAGCTCTGCCGGAGCCACTCTGGGCGTAGGACTTGCTGCCGGCCTTGTTGGCATGGCCGCTGATGCGATGGTCGAAGACATCAACTACACCATGATCACGGATGTCCAGATTGCCGAGCGTACCAAAGCGACCGTGACCACGGACAACATCGCCGCTCTTCGCCAGGGAACCTCTGGCGCCAAAATTCAGACCAGCACCGAGCAGGGGAACCAGCATAAATATCAGACCCGTGTGGTATCAAATGCGAACAAAGTTAATCTGAAATTCCCCGAAGCCCAGCCTGTGCTTGAAGATCAGCTGGCTAAATCTATCGCGAACATTCTTTAATTAATACCAGGGGCGGTTTCTTCCGCCCTTTTCTCTGGATCACTCAGTCCGAATAGCATCTGTTCTCCTCATTCTCTGTTGATATAAGAAAAACGCTGAGCGGTGGCGCAAATCCTTTGTGCTGCCGGGAAGGGTTGCCGGCAGGGCCGGTGAATAAAGGAATTAATATGTCGGTATTTGCATTAGTAGTGAGTATCGAAAGTGATTATCCGAATGCTTTATTTGCTGTTCCATTTTCAGTTCTGTTAATACTGCTGTGGATATTCTTTTTTCGTAAGTGGCCTCTTATTTGCCAGGCCAGTAAGTAGCCGTTCCTGAATGTAGCCTTATCATAACCGTCTAAACCCCATTTATACCGGACCCATACATCATGAGTTTTAATGCAAAGGATATGACCCAGGGCGGTCAGATCGCGAGCATGCGCATCCGTATGTTCAGTCAGATCGCCAATATCATCGTGTACTGCCTCGTCATTCTCTTCGGCATCATTGTCGCGATTACGCTGTCGGTTAAACTGACCTGGCAGACGTTCGTGAACGGCATGGTTTATTACTGGTGTCAGACGCTGGCCCCCATGCGCGATATTTTTAAATCCCAGCCTGTCTATACCATCCGTTATTACGGCCATGAGCTGAAGTACAACGCGCAGCAAATACTGCAGGACAAATATATCCAGTGGTGCGCAGACCAGGTCTGGACGGCCTTTATTCTTGCCGCCATCATCGCGGTCGTGGTGTGCGTTATTACCTTCTTTGTCACCACCTGGATTCTGGGCCATCAGGGTAAACAGCAGAGTGAGGACGAGATAACGGGAGGGCGCCAGCTGACTGACGACCCGAAAGCGGTGGCGAAAATGCTCAGGCGCGACGGTCTCGCATCTGACATCAAAATCGGTGAGCTGCCGCTTATCAAGGACTCGGAGATCCAGAACTTCTGTCTGCACGGCACCGTCGGGGCCGGTAAATCAGAAGTTATCCGCCGCCTGATGAACTACGCCCGCCAGCGTGGCGATATGGTCATCGTGTATGACCGCTCCTGTGAGTTCGTCAAAAGTTACTATGATCCGGCCACGGATAAAATCCTTAACCCGCTGGATGCGCGCTGCGCTGCATGGGACCTGTGGCGGGAGTGCCTGACGCAGCCTGACTTCGACAACGTGTCCAATACGCTTATTCCTATGGGCACGAAGGAAGACCCCTTCTGGCAGGGGTCGGGACGTACCATCTTTGCCGAAGCCGCTTATTTGATGCGCAACGATAAGGACCGCAGCTACAGCAAGCTGGTCGACACGCTGCTTTCCATCAAGATTGAGAAGCTGCGCTCGTACCTGAAAAACTCCCCGGCGGCGAACTTGGTGGAAGAGAAAATCGAGAAGACGGCCATCTCCATCCGCGCCGTGCTGACCAACTACGTCAAGGCCATCCGCTATCTGCAGGGCATCGAAAATAACGGCGAGTCATTCACCATACGCGACTGGATGCGCGGCGTTCGTGAGGATGGTAAAAACGGCTGGTTGTTTATCTCTTCCAATGCTGACACCCACGCTTCCCTCAAGCCGGTTATATCCATGTGGCTGTCCATCGCCATTCGCGGGCTGCTGGCGATGGGTGAAAACCGTAACCGCCGCGTGTGGATCTTCGCCGACGAGCTGCCTACCCTGCACAAGCTGCCGGACCTGGTTGAGATCCTGCCGGAGGCGCGTAAGTTTGGCGGCTGCTACGTCATTGGCATTCAGTCCTACGCCCAGTTGGAAGATATTTACGGGCAGAAGCCGGCGGAAACGCTGTTCGACGTGCTGAACACCCGTGCCTTCTTCCGCTCGCCGTCGCGCAATATCGCCGAGTTCGCCGCCGGCGAAATCGGTGAGAAAGAAATCCTCAAGGCGTCCGAGCAGTATTCCTACGGCGTGGACCCGGTACGCGACGGTACTTCGGTCGGCAAGGACATGGAGCGCGTCACCCTGGTGAGTTACTCCGACGTCCAGACGTTGCCGGATCTCTCCTGCTACGTCACGCTTCCCGGACCTTATCCTGCCGTGAAAATGGCGCTGAAGTATCAGCTGCGTCCAAAGGTGGCACCGGAATTCATTCCGCGCACCATCGACGCGAAAGCGGAGGAACGCCTGAATGTCGCGCTGGCTGCACGTGAACATGAATCCCGCAGCATCGCCATGCTCTTTGAACCGGATGCAGACGTTATCGCACCAGAGGGCTGTACGGAGAATGCTGGTCAGCCACAGCAGCCACAGCAGCCACAGCAGCCACAGCAGCCACAGCAGCCACAGCAGCCACAGCAGCCACAGCAGCCACAGCAGCTGGCGCCAGCGCCCTGCGCTGCATCCGCTTCGGCATCCGTAGCGGGTGCAGGAGGCGTGGAGCCTGAACTGAAGACAAAGGCGGAAGAAGCTGAGCAGCTGCCGCCCGGCATCAGTGAAAGCGGTGAAGTGGTGGATATGGCGGCATGGGAAGCGTGGCAGGCGGAGCAGGACGAACTGTCTCCTCAGGAGAGGCAGCGTCGTGAAGAAGTGAACATCAATGTTCACCGGGCGCCTGAAAAAGATCTTGAGCCGGGAGGATACATCTGATGATGAGCATCGGATCAGTAAAATCCGCCGGCAGCGCGGGTAATTATTACACCGATAAGGATAACTACTACGTTATCGGCAGTATGGGCGAGCGCTGGGCCGGAAAAGGGGCTGAAGCGCTGGGGCTCAGCGGCGGGGTGGACCAGAAGGCCTTTACGAAGGTTCTGGAGGGACGCCTGCCGGACGGCAGCGACCTCAGCCGGACTCAGGACGGGGCGAACAAACACCGTCCGGGCTACGACTTCACCTTCTCAGCGCCCAAAAGTGTCTCCGTGATGGCCATGCTCGGTGGTGACAAGCGTCTTATTGAGGCCCACAACCGCGCGGTGGAGACCGCCATTAAGCAGATAGAGGCGATGGCCTCCACGCGGGTTATGACGGAGGGCAGGAGCGAGACGCAGTTGACCGGCAACCTGGTGATGGCGTTGTTTAACCACGATACGAGCCGCGACCAGGAGCCGCAGCTGCATACCCACGCCGTGGTGGCCAATGCCACTCAGCATGGCGATGAGTGGCGCACGCTCAGCAGCGACAGGGTGGGCAAAACCGGGTTTATAGAGAATATCTACGCGAACCAGATTGCCTTTGGCCGCCTGTATCGTGCCGCGCTGAAGGATGACGTCACGGCGATGGGCTATGAGACTGAAACGGTCGGCAGGCACGGTATGTGGGAGTTCAAAGGGGTTCCCGTCGCGCCCTTCTCGAGTCGCAGCAGAACTATCGGCGAGGCGGTCGGGGATGACGCGTCCCTGAAGTCCCGCGACGTGGCGGCGCTCGACACCCGCCAGTCGAAGCAGAAGGTTGACCCCGAACAGCGCATGTCCGAGTGGATGCAGACCCTGAAAGAGACGGGGTTTGACATTAAAGCCTACCGCGAGGCGGCAGACCAGCGGGTTGTGCAGGGGAATATTCCCGCAACGACGCCTGAAGCCATTGATATTAACAGCAGCGTCGGGCAGGCCATCGCGATGCTGAGCGACCGGCGGGCGCAGTTCACGTATTCCGAACTGCTGGCCACCACCCTCGGGCAGCTGCCCGCGCGGTCGGGCATGGTGGAGATGGCGCGTGACGGCATCGATGCGGCGATAAAAAATGAGCAGCTCATCCCGCTGGATAAAGAGAAGGGGCTGTTTACCTCGAACATCCACGTGCTGGACGAGCTGTCGGTGTCGGCGATGACCCGGGATTTACAGCGGACGGGGCAGGCCGACATTTTTCCGGATAAAAGCGTGCCCCGCAGCCGGTCATACAGTGATGCCGTGAGCGTTCTGGCCCAGGACCGTCCGCCCGTGGCGATCATTTCGGGTCAGGGCGGGGCGGCCGGTCAGCGTGAGCGCGTGGCGGAACTGACGATGATGGCGCGCGAGCAGGGGCGTGACGTGCAGATTATCGCCGCCGACAGGCGCTCGCGCAGCGCCCTTATGCAGGATGAGCGCCTCAGCGGCGAGCATATCACTGACAGGCGGGAGCTGACGGAGGGCATGGCCTTTACGCCCGGCAGCACGCTGATTGTGGACCAGGGGGAGAAGCTGACCCTGAAAGAAACGCTCACGCTGCTCGACGGCGCGCTGCGCCATAACGTCCAGCTGCTGATAGCCGACAGCGGCCAGCGCACCGGGACCGGCAGCGCCCTCACCGTCATGAAGGAGGCGGGAGTGAGCACGCTCGCGTGGCAGGGCGGTGAGAAGACGCAGGTCTCGGTTATCAGCGAGCCTGACCGGCGGCAGCGGTATGACCGCCTGGCCGCTGACTTTGCCCGAAGCGTCCGCGCAGGTGAACACAGCGTGGCGCAGGTCTCAGGTCCGCGCGAGCAGGCCGTACTGGCAGGCGCTGTCCGCGAGGCGCTTAAGGTGGAAAAGGTGCTGGGCGAGCGGGAGGTCAGCATCACCACTCTGGAGCCGGTCTGGCTCGACAGCCGCCATCAGCAGGTGCGCGACCACTACCGGGAGGGGATGGTCATGGAGCGCTGGAATGCCGAAGAGCGTAGCCGGGAACGCTTTGTCATTGACCGCGTGACGGGCCGCAACAACAGCCTGACGCTGCGTAACGCCCAGGGTGAGACGCGGGTGACCCGCCTGTCTGAACTCAACAGCAGCTGGTCGCTGTACCGCACCGGCACGCTGCAGGTAGCCGAAGGCGACCGTCTGGCAGTGCTGGGTCAGGCGCAGGGGACGCGGCTCAGGGGAGGCGATACGGTGACCGTTAAGGCCCTCGGGAAGGAGGGGCTCGTCGTCAGCCTGCCGGGGCGTAAGGCGGACGTGGTCCTGCCCGCCGGCGACAGCCCGTTTACCGCCGCGAAGGTGGGTCAGGGCTGGGTGGAGTCGCCGGGCCGCTCGGTGAGCGACAGCGCCACGGTCTTTGCCTCGCTGTCGCAGCGCGAGCTGGATAACACCACGCTGAACAAACTGGCGCTCAGCGGCAGGGCGGTGCGGCTCTATTCCGCACAGACGGCGCAGAAAACGACGGAGAAGCTGTCGCGTCAGTCTGCCTGGAGCGTCGTGTCTGAACAGATTAAGGATGCGGCGGGGCATGACAGGCTCGATGATGCCCTGGCGCACCAGAAGGCCGGGTTGCACACGCCGGAGCAGCAGGCTATCCATCTGGCCATTCCGGTGCTGGAGGGGAACGGCCTGGCGTTCACGAAGCCGCAGCTGATGGCCGCCGCGAAAGAATTTGAGCAGGACAGCCTCAGCCTGCAGGCCATCGAAAAGGAGGCGGACCGGCAGGTGCGCAGCGGCGCCCTGCTGTCGGTGCCGGTATCGCCGGGAAACGGCCTGCAGCTGCTGGTTTCACGCCAGTCGTACAACGCTGAAAAAAGCATTATCCGCCACGTCCTTGAGGGAAAGGAGGCCGTCACCCCGCTGATGGATAAGGTTCCGGACGCGCAGCTGGCGGGCCTGACCGACGGGCAGCAAAACGCCACGCGCATGATACTGGAGTCCCCCGATCGCTTTACCCTGGTGCAGGGCTACGCGGGCGTGGGTAAGACCACTCAGTTCCGGGCCGTCATGTCGGCCATCGGCACGCTGCCGGAACGGGAGCAGCCGCGCGTTATCGGCGTGGCCCCCACCCACCGGGCGGTGAGCGAAATGCGCGACGCGGGTGTGCCCGAAACGCAGACGCTGGCGGCCTTTATTCACGACACGCAGCAGCAGCTGCGCGGCGGCGAACGACCGGACTTCAGCAACGTGCTGTTTCTCGTGGATGAAAGCTCGATGGTCGGTAACGCCGACATGGCGAAGGCGTACAGCCTGATTGCCGGGTGCGGGGGACGTGCGGTCTCCAGCGGCGATACCGACCAGCTGCAGTCCATTGCCCCGGGCCAGCCCTTCCGCCTGCTGCAGAAGCGCAGCGCCATTGACGTGGCGGTGATGCAGGAGATTGTCCGCCAGACGCCGGAGCTTAAACCTGCCGTCTACAGCCTGATTAACCGCGATATCGGCAGCGCCCTGACGACCATTGAGCGCGTGGCGCCGGCACAGGTGCCGCGCAGGGCGGATGCCTGGCAGCCGGACAGCTCCGTCATGGAGTTCAGCCGCGAACGGGAGGAGGCCATCGCGAAAGCCGTGGCGGCCGGCGACCTGATGCCCGGCGGGCAGCCCGCGACGCTGCTGGAGGCCATCGTGAAGGACTACACGGGGCGCACGTCAGAGGCGCAGGCGCAGACCATCGTTATCACCGCCCTGAACGCCGACCGCCGCCAGGTGAACGCCATGATTCATGACGCCCGTCAGGGTGCCGGCGAGGTGGGCGAAAAAGAGGTCACGCTGCCGGTCCTTACGCCAGCCAATATCCGCGACGGGGAGCTGAGGCGCATGGCAACGTGGGAGGCGTCCCGCGACAGCCTGGTCCTGCTGGACAGCACCTATTACAGCATTGAGGCGCTGGACGGGGAGGCGCACCTGGTGACGCTGAAGGATGCGCAGGGCAACACCCGCAGCCTGTCGCCCGCGCAGGCGGCGACAGAGGGCGTCACGCTCTACCGTCAGGACACCATTACCGTGTCGGAAGGCGACCGGATGCGCTTTTCGAAAAGCGACAACGAGCGGGGCTTCGTGGCCAACAGCGTCTGGTCGGTCAGTGAGATAAAAGGTGACAGCGTCACGCTGTCGGACGGGAAACAGACCCGCACGCTCACGCCGTCAGCGGAGCAGGCAGAGCAGCACATCGACCTGGCCTATGCCGTCACCGTTGAAGGCTCACAGGGAGCGAGCGAACCCTTCTCCATCTCCCTGCAGGGCACGGACGGCGGACGTAAGCGGATGGTGAGCTTCGAGTCTGCCTACGTGGCGCTGAGCCGGATGAAGCAGCACGCGCAGGTCTATACCGACAACCGGGACAAGTGGGTGGCCGCGATGGAGAAATCGCAGGCGAAAAGTACGGCGCATGACATTCTGGAGCCGCGCGGCGACCGCGCCGTCGCGAATGCCGCCCGCCTGACGGCGACGGCAAAAGCGCTGGGTGAGGTGCCTGCCGGTCGCGCCGCGCTGCGCCAGGCCGGGCTGCAGCCTGAGGTCTCAATGGCGAAATTTATCTCGCCGGGGCGTAAATACCCGCAGCCGCACGTGGCGCTCCCGGCCTTCGACCGCAACGGCAGGCAGGCGGGCGTCTGGCTGAGCGCCCTGACCTCCGGAGACGGGCAGCTTAAGGGGCTCGCTGGTGAAGGCCGGGTGATGGGCAGCGGGGACGCGGCGTTTGCGGGTCTGCAGGCCAGCCGTAACGGCGAGTCGCTGCTGGCGCGGGATATGGAAGAGGGCGTGCGGCTCGCTCGGGAGAATCCGCAGAGCGGCGTGGTGGTGCGGCTCGAAGGCGAGGTACGACCGTGGAACCCCGGCGCCATTACCGGCGGTCGGGTCTGGGCCGACGGCCTGCCCGATGGCACCGGTACGCAGCCCGCAGAAACGGTGCCGCCGGAGGTGCTGGCACAGCAGGCCCGGGAGGCTGAGGTGCAGCGGGAGCTGGATAAGCGTGCCGAAGAGGCGGTCCGCGAGATGGCCCGCAGCGGCGACAGGCCGGCCGGAGGGGCTGACGTCGCCGTCCGGGATGTGGTGCGGGATATGGATCGGATAAAAAAAACGCCGGCATCTCCCCTCACGCTGCCGGATGCACCGGAAGAACGCCGCCGGGATGAGGCGGTGTCTCAGGTGGTGCGCGAGAGCGTGCAGCGGGACCGCCTGCAGCAGATGGAGCGCGAAACGGTGCGGGACCTTGAGCGTGAAAAGACCCTGGGAGGCGACTGATATGCGCGCTGAAAACCATCCGCTGTTCCCCCTTGTGGTGGTGGCCGACTGCTGGTTGCAGCGTCTGCTCGTGTGGACGCCGGGGCAGACCGACCTTATCAAGACCGTGGCGCTGCTGCTGATGGTGGCCGACCACATCAGCATGCTGTGCGGACTGGATAATGACTTGCTGCGTCTTGCCGGTCGGGGAGCGTTTCCGCTCTTTGGCCTGGTCTGGGCCATGAACCTCGCCCGCCATCCGCAGATTCAGCAGCGCGCCCTGAACCGGCTCTGGATATGGGCGGGTGTGGCGCAGGGTGGCTGGATACTGGCCGGGCTTCGCCCGGACCTGGGCAATATCCTGTTTGCCTTTGTGGTCAGCGGACAGGCGCTGGCGCTGATGCAGCAGCACGGGCCGCGCGCGTGGCCGCTCTCACTGATGCTGGTTCTGGCCTGGCTGCCGTTTTCGGCGGGAAGCTACGGGCTGGCGGGTGTAGTCATGCTGATGCTGGCCTGCGGCGTATGTATGACGGGCCGGCGCACCACGCGCACGGGGCTGGCGCTGTGTCTGGCGCTGGCCATACTCGCGCTGAATGCCGCTGACAGCCCCGCTTTTGCCATCGCGGGTCTGGTGATACCCGGCGTTACCCTGACGGTGCTGAGCCGGACCTGCTGCCGCGTGCCGCGCTTCTGGCCCCGCGAATTTTTCCCGCTGTTCTACGCGGTGCACCTGGCCGTCATCGGACTGATGGTGATGTGATATCTGCCGTGTCAGAATAAGGTCACTCAGGGGAATATACGTGAAACAGATTTATCCGGAGGCAGGATGAAAGAGCAGGGGCGCCCCACGCTGACGCTGCGCCGTAAGACGGAGCCAGAAGGTCAGCGTGCCGTAAACAACAGTGAACCGGACGGTGCGGGTCCGGGCCGGGTCACGCGTAAAAAGACCGTGGTGGTGAACACGACGCCTGCCTGGAAGGTCAGGAAGCAGGCGGTGGATGAGAGCGCGAAAAAGGCGCAGGCGGACGAGAAGGCCGCCCGAAAAGCAGAGAAAGCCCGGCAGTGGGCTGAGCGACAGGCCCAGGAGAGGGAGGCCATGCGGGCGGCCAGGCGCAAGCCTGCCCCGGAGCCGGTGTACCGGAAGGTCATGCCGCTTGCGGACGCGCTCGCGCTCCTGAAGCGTTGCTGGCCGGCCCTGGTGACGGACGGCCAGCCGCAGCTCCTGGCGGTCAACATCCGGGAGGTGATGGTCAATGACATTCGCCGGCGCGGGCTGGAGGTTTCCGTGAAGACGCTGAAACGCTGCCTTGCCGCCGTCACCCGCTCAGATGCGTATCTGGGCGCCATGACGGTGGGCGCGTGGCGTAAAAACCTTGCCGGTGAACCGGTCGCACCTGTGAGTGCGGAGGAGGCGGCGTATGCCGTGGAGCGCAGGGCTCAGGAGCACGCTAAACGACAGCGCAGGGCGGTCAGAAGCGTCGCCACCCGTGCACGGAACGAACTGATAACAACCGGGAAGAGAAAAACACAGGATGAACATGAATAAAACCCTTTCAGTCATGCTTGCCGCAGGCCTTCTGGTCTCCGGCGTGGCGGGGGCAGCAGAGAAACCTGCCGTTGCCTTTACCCCGGAGCAGGAAGCCCGCATTGGTGAAATCGCGAAAGACTACCTGCTGGCTCATCCGGAAGTGCTGGTTGAGGTCAGCCAGAAGCTGCAGGCCCAACAGCAGGAGAAGCAGCAGCAGGCGATGACGGCCGCCGTGGTTCAGAATCAGGCAGCGCTGCTGAACGATAAAGGCACACCATCATATGGTCCCGCTGATGCGAAAGTGACGGTCGTTGAATTCTTTGATTACGTGCGACGTGAAGTCGTCTGATTAATTGTTTCAGCCAGATACCTGGTGTGAAACCTGATGTTCCGTCATCAGTAGCCTACCGACGCATGCAGGACGGGTAACTGTTCTGT
>NZ_JBBCMI010000034.1:0-11520 GCF_037152415.1 Cedecea sp. AS113 | reverse complement strand
TGCCAACGGAGACACCCCAGTGCTTGATGCCATTATCACCCTCAGTAAAAGACTGAAACTTACCATGATTGCAGAGGGTATCAGCACCAGGAAGCAGGCCCTGTTTATGAGGAATAATCAGGTAATGCTACTGCAGGGATACCTGTTTTCACCGCCTCTGGATGCAGCTAATTTTAGGACGTGGTATCTCAGAAATGAATACAATATGAATATAACCCCGAAGATGTAATCAACGGACATGCCGCCATATCTCCACTGGAACATGGTCGTATAAAGTTCCGGTAATAAGCTCAGCCAGACGATGATCTGCGGCTCCCCAGAAAACGGCCAGTTCAGCATCACTGAGCTCGTAGTTTTTTTTATCTATGATTTTCTCCAGTGACTCTTTGTGGCGTAACTGTCGGAGAATATAAAGCCAGTCTTTCTTTGTCATCGTTCGTGCATATTGCATAGAATGTATGTCTCCCTACCTGGGAAATAGTTTAAAAACCTTTTTTACAACAAAGTTCGACTCCTGATTGCAGAATATATAGCTGCGATCCCCTCGGATTCACAACCAACAACGGGACAGCTTTCAGATAAAACCTTTATGACTTAAAATGCATTACCGACGGTGAAACATCTGCTGATATATAGTTAATCAACGAATACCCCTATTATTTTAATCGAGAACACCCTGGACTGAGGATATATTCTAGTTTTTTGTGCACAGAACGCATTAAATAATTGCTGCATTCACTTCCAGACTGCTTTTTGAAATAAATATTTTTGGCATAATATTTACGTTAAATGAAAGTAGAATGACGTGGATGACACCCATCATCCTGTTTATTCTTTAAAATAGCTCACTCATACCTTGCAAAACTTAGTTGCAACTGACCAGAATATACATGTTATAAAAGAAAATGATTGTCTTGATGCAACTGACTTTCAGTCTTAAACAAAGATGAATATAAACGTTCTGTGGCAATGTTGACTCTTTCACCATCAGAGACGATGTATCTCATCAGACTGGTCTTCCACGCACCACTTTCAGAGCCGGTACGTTCAGTCCAGCAATTACACTAAGGTATACAACTTGACCATCTTACAGTGTACTTCCAAAAGGTGCGGAAAGCTGTAACTGCCTGAGCCTCTGCGGACACAGGCTGGCAAGATAACAAGCGTACTACATAAGCATTGTTCTTATCCCGCGCGGTATTAGCGTATTTATTGCCTCTACTGCCAATTTTGCAGATATAGTCGATAAATTGTTGTCACAGCGCGTAACTCGTCTGTGAAGAAACGCCCGACGACTATTCTGTCTCAGGACTTCTGAGACCGCTTATGCGGTGACTGAAAGAGTGAAGTGACAGATTTCACTTCACTCATGATTCAGCCCTTCCCACCCTGGAATGAGGGATACAGCGTCATCCCGCCATCCACAAAAATGGTCTGCCCGGTAATATAGGCTGATTGGTCTGAAGCCAGCCAGGCGGCAACATTTGCAACAACCTCTGGCTCAGCGACATACTTCATTGGAATAAGCGTTTCCAGCTCCACACGTAACGTCTCATCGCTCATTTTATCCTGATTCATGGGCGTGTTTATAGCACCCGGCCCAATAGCGTTAACCCGGATGCCCTTTGCAGCATATTCCAGCGCGAGGGATTGAGTCAGCATACGTACTCCCCCTTTGCTGGCAGAATAGCTGGCGAAAGTCGGCCAGGGAATGATCTCGTGAACAGATGACACATTTATAATATTGCCTTTAATGTCGTTTTCTAAAAAGTAGTTAAGCGCAGATCTCCCGGTGAGAAAAAAACTGGTAAGATTGACGTCAATGATCCTGCGCCAGTCATCAAGGCTTATTCTGTGCGTCGGGTTTTGAGTTTCAATCCCGGCGTTATTAATCAGCAAATCCAGTTTTCCGAAATGATCTATCGCAGCCGTAACGAAGTCATGGGCAGTATTTTCATCACTGATATCACCGCCAAATATGGTCGTTTTTCCCGACTTAAGGCCGTTCAGTTTATCAGCCAGCGCCTGCGCTTCTTCTTTGTCTGAATGATAATTGATGACGACATTCATGCCTTCTTCAACTAAGCGGGTAACAATTGCAGCCCCTATTCCTCTGGAGGATCCTGTTACCGCAGCCACTTTTCCCTGAAGATCTGTAAACATACATAACCCCCTGATTCATTTTTAGCCTGAATGAAACATCACCGTTTCAGCATCTGTCTCTGTTATTCAGGGGCCGGGAACGTAATGCTGGGTATGACCCGGCAACAATGTACGTTTTTGACCACCAGAATAACGATTTTCTCTTCAATTTATGCTATCTGTAATCCAATAAATACCCTGAAAAATTAGCAACAGATCTTTATATACGCAAGCTCGTGGCCGTGCCGGGTTAAGTCCCGGTGTAAGTACACCCGTTTTAGTTCCACGCACTTTTTGAGGTTTCTGGGTTTTTGACCCTGGCCCAAAATCAATGCAGTGCTAAATCAGAGATCTTCGTCTTTTTGTAGGCTCCGGATAAATTCAGCCGGGGTCATGTCATTTAATGATGAATGCGTTCTCCCATGATTATATTCCCTGCGCCAGCTGTCGAGTTTATTCTGCGCATCTTCCAGTGAGAGGAACCAGTGAATGTTCAGGCATTATCCCGCAGACTACCGTTAAATGATTCAATAAACGGGTTATCTGTCGGCTTTCCTGGACGAGAGAAGTCCATTGTCACCCCATTTTCATACGCCCATTTATCCAGGCTCTTCGAGATAAACTCGCTGCCGTTATCTGTCTGAATACGCACAGGCTGGCGTTTACTCAGTAAGCGTAATGCTTCCATCACAGCGACCACATCCTCGCCCTTCAGCGACTTTCCTGCGTGGATCGCCAGACACTCACGACTAAAATTATCCACTACAGTTAACACCCGAAAACGCCGTCCGTTAAACAGATTATCCGACACGAAATCCATACTCCAGCACTGATCGACACCGGTCAGGAAGGGGCGCTGTTGGCGATGCGCTGCACTGACATGCCTGCGCGGACGCTTTCTCCGCAGGTTCAGTCCTTCCAGACAATAGATTCTGTGTGTTTTCTTGTGGTTAACAGGCCAGCCTTCCCGTCGCAACTGAATATGAATACGCGGACAGCCGTAGCGGATCCGGGTTTCCGCTATTTCCCTGATGCGAAGGGTAATCGCTCGATCATCCCGCCGACTCTGCCAGTGGTAAACGCTTCTGCTCTGCATCAGCAGTCCACATCCCCGCCGGACACTGATACGGTAAGCTTCCCGCAGGAAATGTACCGCCTGACGCTTCTGAGCCGGCCTCAGAACTTTTGCTTCAGTACCTCCTGCAGCATCTCTTTGTCCAGACTCAGGTCAGCGACAAGCTTTTTCAACCGCTGATTTTCATCCTCCAGCTGCCGCAAACGACGCAGTTCTGTCAGGCCCAGACCAGCGAATTTCTTCTTCCAGTTATAAAAAGTGGCTTCAGAAATGCCCATTTTTCTGCAGACTTCCCCGATGCAAGTACCGGTTTCGGCCTGTTTCAGCGCAAAGGCTATCTGTTCTTCGGTATAACGGGTCTTTTTCATGGCGGTGTGCCTCTCTTTGAGATGGAAGAAAGACCGGAGACTTCAGTTTAGCCTGGCACTGTTTTCAGGGGGAAGGTCATTCGCGTTAAAGAAAAAGGTAGAGCGCAACCTTGTCTCCAGCCCTGCACCAGTCTACCTGCAAGTGCCGATCAGAGAGTTCGTTTTAGCCGTATTCGATTGGCACAACGGTACTTTTATCTGCAACTACATCCATCAGCTAAGCTCTCCACCCACCATGGAAAGATGATTAAAAGGCGACCAGCATCCAAATTATAACCCTTTATATACTTTCTCTACTTGAGAGCTAATGCCTATTATACCGTCCACTAAGAAATTTTATGGTTTACTAGTCACCCTTGCAATAACGCTTATCATTTAAACACGTCCATAGCTAAAGTTATTTGTAATAATGTAAGTAAATCTGCTCAGCATAGCGAACCTTGTAATAGAAATCCATTTATTGCAATAGCTCGTCGTATTTAACGTACGCTCTAGTTAGTTAAATTAGACTGGGTAGATGGTGTATATATAACAGTGAGTTTCCCACTATATATTCCTGCTGACTTATCGGCAAAGCGGAATTGCGGTGTTGTAAATGTTAATGGTGCTGGCACGCATAAAGAAACACCCGAAACACCGGGAATAACAACTTGTCTCTGAATTTTTCTTTCATTCGTATTTTTCCATAAAACCTCCGCTCCATTACTTATAATCTGTGACTGTCCGGATGTAGGGTTTAATACGCTAAGCTGGTAATCAACTCTGTTTTCAGCCTGACTTTTGTCAGCGCCATTTCGATAAACAGAAAAAAATCCAGTCTGCCTTCCTGGAGCACTCGCTCTCTCGTCGCTGAATATCATATTAACCTGAGAGCTTGTCGAGTTTTTCCCATCATATAGACACATATCTAATACAGACTTACCGCTCATACTTTGTGTATTCTTAGTGCCAGTGCGATTGGATAAATTAAGATTTACCTGGGGGGTTGAATAAGGGAATGTTGGGAAATAAACTTGCTGACTTTTAAGGTCTGTCACTGTCAATGATATATCCGCACTCCAAACACCCAATATTCCATATCCATTGTCCCATAAACGTAAATTTTGCTTCAACGTAGCGGTCCAGGTGCCTGGAGATGAGAGTTTGGCAAGCTCACTTTGCGGAATGCTGTAAGTGAAATCACTGGTCACGATTAAAGCATTATCGCAGCCAGTAGTCATTGAAGCAGGGGTGTTTTTGGATTGTCCTGCACAACCTCCAGAAATAACATTCCATTGTTTTATAGGCGTAATATTTAAATCAACTTTAGTTGAACTTCCTTTAAGAGAAAAAGACAGTCTTACGTAAAGTCTGTTGTCTGTTGAGTTGTACCACCACGAAGACGTAGTCGCACAAGCTCCATATGTGGTGTCTGTAGCATTAAGGCAGGTTAGTGTATTTCTTCCCCATTTTTGTCCATTAGTATCATCCTGACCGCCTGATAAAGCATTCCAGATAATTAAAGAAGCAGGTAGTGAGTTTTTATCAAATTCAGCTGTAAGATTTGTAGTTCTGTTCATCGGTGGCTCGTAAATAGCTTTACAAGAGAATGAAACAATGGATAAAAATGAGATTAAGTATAGTAAAACATTTTTAAAATACATATTTACGCCTTAATTATTCATAGCGGTATTTTTCGTATGATCACTTAACCCTGCAGTCATCAGAACAACCTGCTTTTGTTCTGCCGCAGGCAGCCTTGCAAGATCTGTACGCTGGCACCTCGTTTCCCCGACATAACGAATAACATCTCTCATCATGCTGACCTTCATCCCACACTGCCAGTAGGATTCGTTTTTCACAACGTACAACTTTTCCACCTTTCTCGTCGTCTGAAGGGTAAAACTTCCGTTACCCAGAGGCGTCCATGCCATCACATTAAGCGGGATGACCCCTTCAAGTGGGTGGCGGTTGTTATCCAGCAACTGGCCAAGCCACGTGTAGCGCGTTTGCACGCTCACAGCCCGGTTAAAGACCTTTCCTGGAGTCATGAAGACTTTTCTTGCTCCGGTACCCCGGCTTATCTCACTGCTTATTCCCTCAGGGGAGGCAACGGACTCCGTGACGTCAAACTGGTTTTCCCTGTAACCCGGCACAGTAAAAAGCGCCCTGCTGTTGCCTCTCACCTCACTCCTTCCACCGGTGTCCACAGAGACATTTACCCGCGATACTTCTGGGGTGTCTTGCTGTTCAACACCCACAGTTATTGCTGAAGAAGGCGTTCCATCTCCCCAGCGGCCAGCGGCCAGCCCATCCCGATCCAGGATGAGGGAGGAGCTGTAATTACCGCTACCGTTGAGCAGATGTTCCCCACTTGTCCGGTCCCAGGCGTCACTGACGGTCAGGGACCCCGCGCCGTACTGCCCCCCCACACGGCCATAAGCTGAAGCGGTCAGCGTGCCCGTATTCACGCCGTTAAGCGACACACCTGTTTCGTTTTCCCCCGTCTCATCGCTGTACTGACTGGCAGCAATGTTATAACCCAGCCCGTCATCACCCCGCTTACTGGTCTGCCAGTTTGCTCCGCCAGAAAATGTACTTCGCTTTCCGTCCACGCCATTCCTGCTTGCAGAGAACGAAAGCGTAATAAACATGCCTTTATCCGGAGCATTAAATGCGCTGTCATTTCGAAAAAAGGCATTGATGCCTGATGTGATATTAATATCATTGAGATTAATCGTGCGCGTGAGGCCCGCCTGCCATGTCCGGCTTTCAGAGTGAGTCTGATAAATTCTTTCCCAGGGAACAGCCGCCCGATCACGCGGGTCAAAATCAGCTATATCCCGGCGATAGACATACCGCCCCCGGTTACTGTTGCGGGCAAATCCGAGTGTGGCATACCACTTATCCAGCGGGACAGAAAACATCACGCTACTACTCTTGTAGCAACCGTTTATGCTGTAGCGATGAAGTCCCTGACTGTTACACTCCGGGGCCGTCATTGCACTACGATAAAAACTGAGCGAAAAACCATCGCTGTAATTTGCCTGCTGAATATTACCTCTTGAGCCTTCGCTTCCGTGCAGATAGCTGACTCTCGACGTCAGAAGCCCGTCAAGCCATCTGGAATCAAAACCGTGCGCCCAGTCCAGCGCACTTTCCCAGAAACGCGCAGTATTGAAAAAAGCTGAACCAGTGGTCAGAGCGAGGTTATTGCTCACCGGCAGCCTCAGCCCGGCCTGAACGACCTGCCTGTCGGTGCGCTCACTGAAGATCCCGTCCGCGTCCGGTACTCCCGCCTGAATAAACCATTGTAACGTGCGGGATGAAAGTTCTCCCAGCCCGATGTAAGGGACTGTTTCTGTTCTTACCAGCTGGTTATCCTCAAAAATCCGTAAAGTAAGCGTGTAACTTCCCTGAGGGAATGCCCGGGAGTCCAGAATCTGTGCACCGGCTTTTAAATAAAATGAAGCCAGTAGCTGTCCTTCCCGATAAGCATCGACTCTCGCATCACGTGAGAGAAACAGATTGACAGGCGTGCCGGTTGAGACCTTATCCATGTTTATCCATGCAAGCGTCGAGCCCGTCCTGACGCCACTAATTTTACCCAGGGGTAACTGACTGAGATTGATATTCCCCCCGGTATTGCTGAATATGTCCCGGGCGTCCATGACACCTGCCTGCACATAAATCCGCTTTAAAAAATCCTGCCTGATGTAAGCATTATTGACGGATACATCATGCGTGCTTTGATTGCCTGAACGTTGCCCCTGAAGATTCCAGTCAAGGTTGAGATAACCCCCGTCGCTAACGCCCAACGTACCGTTACCCTGAAGCGACACAGACTGATAACGCCAGTCCGCAACGAAATTGACATTTTGTTGATGAATGAGCGCATTACGGCTTTCTGCGCTTACGTCGTAATAAATATTGTCCTGCTTTTTAGCTGGCAAATAATCCCGGGCAATAAAAAGATTTATCCTGCCATTATTTTCATCATAGATAACGTCAACCGTCTGAGTGTCCAGAAAATCGCATCCGGGCTGGTTACCGCCCGTACTGCAGGAGAGCTGGCTGTTGCGGCGAAACGGTTTATCCAGAGACTTATGCAGCATGATGCTGAGCCGAGGGTTGTCCGGATATGCCCTCAGGATGGAAGATATCAACGCGTCCGGTTGTATGAACTGGATGCTTTCAAGATCCACCCAGCTCTTGAAAACCCCCAGCGATTGTCCGTACAGTGAGACTTCCGTGAGAATAGTCTGACCCCGGGCCAGCTCTTCAAATCCCCTGGGTACGCGCAATGATGCATTACTCGTCAGAGAGACTGAATACGCGCTTATCATTACGGCCAGAAACGTGAATCGTATATTCATCCATGAAGTCCTGTCTAATGACAGGGTTTCCCCTGTCATTATTCTTATCTCTGTCAGCCGCCCGCTGCTGCAGTGGCCTGGGTCACGACAAGACTTACAATGCCGGTATAGGTCCCTGCTGCAGAAACTGCGCCTGGCGTGGTCTGTGAAATAACCAACGGCATGGTCGACGAGCCATTCGTAATCCCGCTTGGGAATGTGGTGGCGTAAGCAAGGCTTGTCGCCGTCGTGGAGAGGGCGGTGCCATTGACGGACACACTTAGCGGAATAGGGTTAGCGCCATTCGCATCCGTGAGCGACGGTGTATTTGCCAGGCTGACGTTTAGCGCACGGTCCGCAGTATTGGACCAGAACTTGATGTTCTCTTTATGGGCGGCAAGACCTTTGCCTGGCAGGTACTGCATGGCGATAGATGACGGCAGAGGTGATCCATCAGCAAGTGTGACATCGACCGTAGGGTCGATATTTGCCGTGACAGTAATATCACGCTGGACAGCATTCACACTGAAGGTAGTGACAAGCACGCTGACAAATGAAATAACTTTAATCTGAGTTTTCATCGAACATTCCTTATATTGTTGTTCCCTGGTGTCGGGGACGGAGTAATAGTCTCTTTATAGAGACAAAGAGATTTCTTCGGTTTTTTCTGTTATCCAGTTTACGTATTTAATACGATACTTTTTATCGCGTGAGAATGTGATGCCCGCCAGGCGGGCCTCTGTATCCGGATATATGGTTGCAGACACTTTTATCCACTGACACTGGCCAGACTGGTCACAAACCCCCACTTCTTTTACCGGGATACGGATTGTGCCATTATTTAACACCTTGCCACTACCATCGATAAATAAAAGGCTTGCCTGAACTTTTTCAGGCGCGACGTGAATAAGTGCGCCCCAAACAACATTAACGCCGATACTTGCGGTTGCTGTCGATTTTTTTAAATCGCCTTGCTGCACAATAAAGTTATCTTCATTGACGCTTTCAAAATAAGCACGCCACGTTGTTTCCTTTTCTGGAGGCATGACAGAAACAAGTCTGACCACTCGCTCACTTGCAGGAGAGAGCGCAATCTTTTGCGGCGTAATAATCAGTCCGGCAACACTAAACGCATCACTAGTTTTCTCCTTCTCCTGCGCTGTCCCGGGTTGAAATATCTGCTTGAGACTGACTTTAATAAACTGAACATCATTGTCCTGGGAGATGACTTTTATCTGGCTGGCTCCTTTAAGACCTACAGATACCTCCATGGGATAAACGTACATTGCACCTGAGGTTGGATTTATCTGCATGAAAAATGCGGATACTGCGAGTAACGTCAGCCTGAAAACTCTTAATTCCATTTACTTACCTACCAATCAATAGGTTACGTTAATAAATTTTTCTTTTCCTGGTGGATATTAAGAGACAATCTGATCGATATCAAGTATTTTGATCGTAAGTAACGATCAAAATCCAATACATGATAGCCAATACCTATCATAATGCCGGGTTTTGATCGATCGTTGCTAAAAATATGAACAGGTTAGACCAGATTTCATCCGAACATTAAGCATACAAGGATCAGGCAATGACTTTGACCGTTTACCCAGCTAGGGACCGTTTTTTTTCTGAAGGTTTAGCTCATTTGTTTTCAGGAAAAACACCAGAAGAAGAAATAATGGTATTGAATCTTGCGAAGTGGTCTCTCAAAGAAATCGTTCTTTCAAACTGGGCGGAGATGAGACGGATGCAGCCATCATTTATTATTACGGAACATAGCTTACTCCCCGTCGCAGATTATTTAAAATCTGCTAATGGAAACTCCTTTGTATTAAACTCCGGTCAGTTAATACTTCCTGAGTTATGTTCCGAAGGTTTAATGACAGAGAGGCTCACCTCACTGAGGAGAAAAAGAAGTGGACGCCTGACGGCTACCGAGTACAGAACACTGAAATGTTTTTTTAACCTGATGACGGTGGACGAGGAAGCATGGAGATATAAGGTGTCAAACAAAACCATCTATGGAATGCGTTCACGGGTTGCTGCAAAACTAGGCATCAAAACCTTAAATGAGATCCTCATGTGGTAGAATTTGAGCGGCATCATTTCACTAGATGAGTGGTAGCAAAAGTGGCATCTCCTGTTTCAAGACTGCCTGCAAACCAAATTTATATTGCGGCAATCTCTCATTTTATGGATATTAATATATCCCTGAGGAAGATACATGATCCAGTACGATACGGACCAGTTGCAACCAGGTCTGTGATCAGACATGCATTTCAAATGAATCGACCCATGTTGTTTGATATACCTATAGTCAGGCATCCGCTTTGCCTGAAGGTTACTGTTCGGATTTATCGAACTTGACTACATCAGAATCATTGTAATATCGGATTACCAGTGACTGGGAAAATCAATCCAGGCGTAACCAATGCGAACATTTTTTTCTTGCACGGGGGGACATTACGCGAGATACGTCGTGCCATAGCTCTCAGTTTACCTGCTACTTGTAGCATTTGCTGCTTGAGAAAAGTTCTTTTCTTAACACCAATCATACTTTGCTGCAGGTAAAAGCAGATAATCGTTTCCTTACTTTTCTTTGTCACATGCTCTGCCTGAACTGAAACAGTTAGATTATTTTCCTTAACTTGTTTGAAACGATCTTGAAAGTTATTTCCGGAAAGTACAACTATAATAAGAAATATAATTATTGAAGCAGATGGCAATGCAAGCACCAAACCCAGTCTCTCAGATGAAATCATCGTCTTTTATGAGACTAAATAGTCTGATTCAAGATAATAACTGTCTGAAAGAGGCAGGTGTGCGATTTTTACTAAAAAAACCTCATGGATATGGTAAGCCGTCATTTTTTTCCTTTAATATAAATCGCGCACTAATTATTCGTTTTTATCTGTGTATATGTCAGGGCACATATTCGATAAATAAATCACTGTCTTCCTTAGAAGAAGTTTAGCATAAATTGTGCTCTCTTTGCACCCCAGTGTTAACAAAGAGTGAAGAACAATCCAGATTGGCTATTCAACCAGTAGGAATGTCACTGTTGGTATTTTACTTTCAAATGAAAATGATTAATCTACTTAAGCTCCCCCTGATATTATTCTTAACCCGCTAATTTTTAAGATCTATATGCTGCAGTATGAAAGAACAATTAAATAGAAAGACTTGTTTATATGC
Source organism: Cedecea sp. AS113 (assembly GCF_037152415.1). Lineage (NCBI taxonomy): Bacteria > Pseudomonadati > Pseudomonadota > Gammaproteobacteria > Enterobacterales > Enterobacteriaceae > Cedecea > Cedecea sp. AS113. The sequence goes on along the minus strand of NZ_JBBCMI010000034.1, from coordinate 403 downwards.
TCCGCCAGTTACGGTGTAAAGAGCCACCGGAGAAAACCATCTACAAAAAATCACGACCTCAGTGAGGCTAAACTGGCCATTTTCTGGGAAGCCACAGACCATCATCTGGCTGAGCTTATTACCGGAACTTTATACGACAATGCTTCCGCGGAAATATAGCGGCATCTCCGTTGATTATACCTTGGAAGTTGTATTCATGTAGTAAACATTTCTGAGATACCACTTTCTAAAGTTAGCTGCATCCAGAGGCGGTGAAAACAAGTACCCCTGCAGTAACATTACCTGATTATTACTCATAAACAGGGCCTGCTTCCTGGTGCTGATACCCTCTGCAATCATGGTAAGTTTCAGTCTTTTACTGAGGGTGATAATGGCATCAAGCACTGGGGTGTCTCCGTTGGCA
>NZ_JBBCMI010000033.1:0-26570 GCF_037152415.1 Cedecea sp. AS113 | reverse complement strand
ACGGCTGGGACGGAAGTCGCTGTCGTTCTCAAAATCGGTGGAGCTGCATGATAAAGTCATCGGGCATTATCTGAACATAAAACACTATCAATAAGTTGGAGTCATTACCGACTCGATAAAGGAAATAATGCAATGGGGCGGGAAGTGGCCGGACCTGCCAGCGTCAGAAGATACGCCATTTTAGATGTTAAAAGGCGGGGGGTGGTCCCCCCGCCTTTAGCTACGTTTCCGCGTTCATCAATCGACAAATTCGCGGATCAGTTCCAGGATTGCAATCACAGCGTTTGACACCGCGACTACCGCCCGCAGAACGACGATTAACACGTTAATCATCCGTTTGCTCCATACAGAGCCGGAACGTCGCTGATTGCCCTTACATTGCCTGTCACAGCGACTACCCAACGTCAATTGTTTGGTCGTTCCCGCTCCAGCCTGGGCATTGAAACAGCACCACCTGTTTTTCAACCAGGACTTTAATCCGTTCATGCCGCATAAGCGGGGAGCTGGAGCGAGGACGTCAACAGATTGACCCGCGCAGTATACCCTATTCCGCGCCGTTTGCATTTACGCTACCCATGACGTAATATTTCGTTGTCAATTGTTTGGTCGTTCCCGCCTCAGTCTGGGGCAAAACATTAAAGCCCGATCTCACCAGTCGGGTTTTTTTGTGCCTGTCGTTTACCTTTCCGCGCTGGGCGTCGCCCTCCGGGCCGCTACGTTGTGCTGCGCATCGAGCCAGCCTTGCTGTCTCGCCCCTTCGGGCTTCCATCGCTGACGCATCAAAAATACTGAATACCTGTTTTTCCTGCCTTCTGTTGCTAACTCACTGAAATAACGTAAAACCCGAAATGGGCGCCCGCCAGCTGCAGCTGCTTCTCAGCTGCTGCCGTCTGCGTGTGTCGTTCAGCAAATTTGATCGTATCGGCCAGCGTCGCCAGCGGCGCTGTAAGCCCGTTTACAGCCCATCCGGGCGCGTCAGCTGCGCTGACCCACCACGGACCCGGAAATCACGCCCAGCGCGTCGCAGAGCGCCGCACAGGCCGCTCACCGGGACAGGGCTTATGTCTGGCCGTGGCGTGGCGGCGGGAACGGTGGAAAGGATGGCTTTGCAGGACGGGGGATTATTACGGCTAAAGCCGTAACGCTTTTTAAGTCCTCGCTTCGCTGCGGGGCTTCCGGCGCGTTGCGCCTCCCATGCGCTCCGCGCATCTTCTTAACTGCCGCAGCCACATGAAATATATGTAATAAATGTATTTACTAATATTGACTTTGTGGGCAAAAAAGGCGATACTTATATTCATCGGGAGGCAATGCCGCCGCCCGGTAACACAGCCCAAAGCGGCGATTATCAGGAGTAATATTATGACTACTTTAACTGTCGGCCAGTGCCTCACCTCTTTTAACAACGAGTATGTAGTAAGCGCGGTTAATCTGGCTGACGGCAAAATCAGCTATACCATCCTCGGCCTGAATGCCCCGACCTGCGCCCCGCTGCTGGAAACCTCCCTGCGTTTTTACCAGGTGATCGACAAGACCCTTTCACTCGATGAACTCCGCGCCCGCCGTCAGGTTGTGCAGAGTGTGACCGACCAGCGCGAAGCGAGACACCAGGCGAAAGAAGATGCCCGCCAGCTGGCGAACGAACGTGCCAGCGCTGACCCGGAAAACGCCGGATTGCTGACAACGGCCACCGAAAGCAACACCACCAAGCTAGCCGCTAAAAACATCCGTATTCTGCTGAAAAAGCATTTCCCCGGCGTGAAGTTTTCTGTCCGTATGCGTGACTATAACGCGCTCTATGTTTCGTGGACGGATGGCCCAACCAAAGAGGCTGTAGAAGCGATTACAGATAAGTTTGAGGAAGGTAGCGTTAACTCAATGGAAGACATTTACGAATACAACATTACGGGCTTCCACCGTGTTTATGGTGGCGTGAAATACCTGTTTTGCTCACGTGACCTGACCGACGCGCTGATCGCTGAATCTATCGACCTGCTACGCAAAGAATACGGCGAAACCACCATCCCCGCTGATGTGACGCTTGAGGCGTACAAATCCGGGGCGCTGGCGGGGCGCGGGCATGACTGCTTTACCTGGGGGCTTGCAGCGCAAATCCGCATCAATGCGGGAAAGGTGGATAAATCCAGCCGCTAAATTAGCGCCCTTCGGGGCGCTTTTTTGTGGGTAAAATTTCATGAAATATAAGTAATAATTGTATTTACTAATATTGACTTTTGGGGCAAAAAAAGCGATACTTATTTCATCGGGAGGCAATACCGCCGCCCGGTAACACAGCCCAAAGTGGCATCTAAGGAGTTATCTATGAACTATCTGATCATCATCCCAATCGCGTTTATTCTCGCCGCAGCCGCGCTGGCCCTTCCGTGGTTTATGGTTCGCCAGGGCTACCGCGAGCAAGTCCAGCTGGGCGGCGCGTGTACTACCGTGCTGGGGCTGGCCGCATCAACAGGCGTGTTTAGCTATGCCGATAATATGCCGCTGGCGCTGCTGTACGGCTCTGCGTCGGTCGTTTCATTCCTGTATGCGCTTGATTGCTTCCTGCCGCTTTACCTGTCACGCAAATCTCACTAACCCACAGGCGGGGGGAAACCCCCGCCAGCCTGGAGAAAAAAATGGAAAACGGAAAACTCGCACAGCAACAGGGTTTTGACCTGGCGTTGCAGATCCTGAAAAGCCAGAGAGGCTATTACATTGGCACTGCGACCAGTGAGGGCTACCCGGTATCAAGGGAATCCGCTGAATACTTCCCGGACAGCAGCACTGCGCAGCAGGCTTTGACGGATAACCGCTGGACACAGCGCGAGGATTGTTAATTAAATTGCAGGGCGGCTAATCGCCGCCCTGCATAACGAAAAGGAGGCCGGACGATGGCTGATCATGACGACGCACCGGAAAAAATTAAGTGCCTGGAGTGCGGGAAGGAGTTTTCTTTCCTGGCCCCTCATTTGAGTAAAGCCCACCAGATGAACGCCAGACAGTACCGGGAACGCTGGGGCATACCACTACACACGCCGCTTGCCAGCGCCGAGCATTCCCGCCAGTGTCGGGAAAATGTTTTGCGCCGTATCCGGCGGGGCGAAATTCGCCCCGCTGACCAGCTCGCGCTCATGGCCGAAGGCCGGAAGAATGCTCCTGAACGTGCGACCAGCACCAGGTTGCATAAAGTGGCGGCGGCGAACGTCGCGCGGGTGCATCAGATATGGAAGCATTCTCCGGTGGTGAAGGTCGTTCCTGATACGCTCAGGGATGAAGCCGTGCAGAGAATGACGGCCAGAAAGGTGACTGGTGAGAAAGTTAAGGATATTGCCGCCGACCTGAATCTGTCGGTTGGGTGTCTGTACAAATGGGTGGCGGACGCTAAATAGGGCGTCTCCCTCCGGGCCGCTACGTCGTGCTGCGCATCGAGCCAGCCTTGCTGTCTCGCCCCTTCGGGCTTCCATCGCTGACGCTTGTGATAAACATGGATTGTGCAGCTCAACGGGTATCTGCTCGTCAAACCCGGCGCTTGCAGCGGCCAAAGGCCGCGCCGCGCCAACCGCCCCGCAACGGGGCTATAAGGCATCAAAAATACTGAATACCTGATTTTCCTGCCTGCTGTCGCTAACTCACTGAAATAACGTAAAACCCGAAATGGGCGCCCGCCAGCTGCAGCTGCTTCTCAGCTGCTGCCGGCTGCAAGTGTCATTCAGCAAATTTGATCGTATCGGCCAGCGTCACCAGCAGCGCTGTAAGCCCGTTTACAGCCCATCCGGGCGCGTCAGCTGCGCTGACCCACCACGGACCCGGAAATCACGCCCAGCGCGTCGCAGAGCGCCGCACAGGCCGCTCACCGGGACAGGGCTTATGTCTGGCCGTGGCGTGGCGGCGGGAACGGTGGAAAGAATGGCTTTGCAGGACGGGGGATTATTACGGCTAAAGCCGTAACGCTTTTTAAGTCCTCGCTTCGCTGCGGGGCTTCCGGCGCGTTGCGCCTCCCATGCGCTCCGCGCATCTTCTTAACTGCTGTAGCCAAATGAAATATATGTAATAAATGTATTTACTAATATTGACTTTGGGAGCAAAAAAGGCGATACTTATATTCATCGGGAGGCAATGCCGCCACCCGGTAACACAGCCCAAAGCGGCAATTAAATTCAAGGAGCAAAAAATGAAACTGACTCGCGAAGCAACCACCGCAGCAAACCCGGATTTACGCGGCCGCAAACATCATTTCATCATCGAGAGCGCCACGGCGGCAGAGCTGGAAGCGATGGACGAGATCCTGACGCTGGCAGGCTGGGAAAATGACAGCTGCCCTTGCTATGAGGACGGCTTTGGTTGTGGTTACTGGATCGACATTTCCGAAGTGGCTTGTTTCAAAGCGGCATACAAAGCAGCGAAAACGGGCCTGAAAGGCTATATGGCAGTTGAAGCGGAGAAGGCCGCAGCAGTGAGCGAAGCCACCGCAGAGCCAGCCCCGGAACACATCCCGGCGGCAAGCCTTGACGATTACACCGTGTACACCTTGCATGAACCTATTGAAGCGGAAGAAGGCAAGCCATACGCAGAGAAGCGCGTAACTCGCGCCTACGTTGCCCGCAGCATGACCCGCGCCCTGGCGAGCCAGGAGAAGCATACAGAGAAGTACAAAGCGCAGGATGTTATCTGGCTGGCGGAGCACAACGCAGACCACGCTTTTAGAATGGGCGTTTTAAGCCCGGAAGAGTTCACAGAGATCTATCGGATGGTACACGCAGAGAACGCGCAGCCCCTGCTTATTCTGGCGGCCCTGCGTGATGCCCTGCTAACCGGAGCGCCAGCACTTGCCGCCGTCCGTGCGGCATAAACTGCCCATCCTTCAACGCGCCTTCCGGGGCGCTTTTTGTTGGTAAAACTGAATGAAATAAATGTAATTATCGTATTTACTAATATTGACTTTTGGGGCGAGAAAAGCGATACTTATTTTATCGGGAGGCAATACCGCCGCCCGGTAACACAGCCCAAAGCGGCAACCCACGGAGTCCCAAATGAAACAACATATCGCTGCAATTATTCGCGAATACAACACCCCTACAGTAACCGTCGAAGTAGCCAATACAGACCGCTACGATAGCGAGCAAATCGAGATCCGCCACGTTGTTGATGGTCGCCTTGCCTGGCGAGCGTGGGACTATGAAACAGGTTTTGAAAATGACCTGCATCGCGAGCTGGCCTATTACCATATTCCGGCCTGATTGAGCATAAACACCCCGCCCGGTGAAAGCCGGGCAATACAGCCCAAAGCGGCACTTATCAGGAGTAAGCCTAATGACAAAAGTCACAACACCGTCCCAGCTGAAAGCAGAGCTGGAGAGCCAGAAAACCTACCTTCTCGAAGCCTGCCTGATGGCCTTCAATCAGTTACCTAACCAGCGTACAAAAGGCGCGTTCCCGTCAACATACGCGCTTGCAGCAAAGATTGATCACCTGTTGCAACAGGAAAAAAAATAAACCTTCCGACAACGACAAAGCCCGGTATTAACCGGGCTTTTCTGTATTGCACAATACACTAAATGTTAAGCGCGTTTGCGTCCTGCGCCAGCCAGCATTGGTATGTTTCCTTTTGAAACTCCCCGCCGCAGCCGCCACCGGCTTTTGATTTTCCGCAGTGCTGGCATGTACCCAGCGCGGCTTTTTCTTTCTCCCACTGTTGCCAGTTGCGGATCAGCAGCAGCTGGAAAAACTCATTTGGTGAATAGGGCTGTTTACCCATCCGGCGCACCTGCCGTAGTTCGTCCAGTTGCGCCGCTTCATCGTGCGTTAGCGTGACGGTCACGTTAACGCCTTCAGCGCGTAACCGTTCGCGGCGACGAGCTTGTCGCCGTCTGGCTAACATCCTTTCGCGTTCAGTTTTATCCATTTTTATCACCGTGACTGTCACGATTGAAAAGAAAGAAAAAGGCCGGATTTCCGGCCTTGCGTGTTACTTCAGGATCAGCAAGGTCAGCGCCGTCCCGATGGCCGCGCCGACGATGGAACAAACAGCCGTCATGATCACGACGCGGTTAACGATGGTGCTGGCGTTGTTGTGCTGGAGAGATTGCCAGCGCGTCAGAAAGTCTGACCGCGCCTTGTTTTCCTCCTTCATCGCCGCCTGTATATCTCTCAGGCTGCCGATGATTTCCGCTCTCGAATCGTCTGCCGTCAATTCAAGTGCGCTTTTGAGTTCGCCCAGCCGCTGAAGCATGTCGGCTTGTTCGGCCTTCATTAACTTCATGGCTTCTAAAATTTCCTTCGCGTCTCCCAAAAACCAGTCCATCAATACGTCTAATTTATCGGGCTGCTTATCCATGCTTAATCTCCGATTAACAGGGAGAATGTTTTATCCAGGTTGCTCTTAACCGGGATAGCCTGCTTCATGTAAGTATAACGACGCGCCATTTTGCGGCGTTCGTCTGCGTCAGCTGATGCTTTAGCGCGGGCTTTAAATTCTTCCGCATCTTCAGCGGTCAGCGTTTCAAAAGAAATTTTATGGTGTGCAAGATATTCGTACACCTCACTATTATAGATCGCAGAGTTTTTATTAATGCGGCCTACTTTAGTTTGTTTCACAAAGTCGAAAATCGGGCCGAAAACATTTTCAACATCATCACCCGGATTAACGCGGTTTGGAACAAAGATAATCTTTTTGTTATCCACGCCAGCCTTGCTTAACGTGTGCGCCGTTTTCATACTTTCTTTAATGGCTTTATCTTCCGGCGTTACCGGAATGAAATACATATCAAATTCATTTGCGCCGCCATCGAAGCGGGACATTGCCATTAAAAACGGTTCCACGTTTGACGCGCCAATATCAATAATCGCTGCATCTTCAAAAACCACATCTTCAATCAGACGGGAGAAATCATCACCTTTAAAACTGGTGACATTTTCAATCCCTAAGTCAGACGCTGATTGGTTAATGGTTTCGACCGCGAAAAATTTCGCATCTTTCAGGCGCGGGGCGAGAAGGTAAGTTGAAACTAAAGTTTTGCCAACGCTGCCACTGTAATTAATAACCGCTACTTTCATTGCACACCTCAATATTTTTTGATGAACTCATTAGGATCGAACTCGGCTCTTGCCTCGTCAAAAAATTCCTTTCCGATGATACCCGGTGACTGTTTCGTTTTGTCTCCCTCGGTCGCACTTTGTGTATTGTGCAATACATCTTTTTTCACCTGCTCAGACTTCGCGGGTTTTTCTGTATTGTGCAATACAGGTTTCTTCTGTTGCTCACTGGCTCCGGCTGATTTTGTATTGTGCAATACAGAATCAGGGGCGGCATGTTTCGCCCGGTTTTGCCTGGCCCGATACAGGGCAGTATCAAAACTCCGAACGTTCACATTCTCCAGGCCGAAGCGTTCAGATACCGCCTTGAAAACCTCCTCTCTGGAGACTCCCAGCGACAGCATTTCTTCTACTTCCGGCAACATCATCTGAATTGCTGCCCTGATGCTTTTGGGCTTCATAGTACCCTCATGTAGAATGATGTGTTTTTGATGTAATAGTGATGTATTTATGACGTATCAACTATCCCATGACGTAAGAGTGGTGTAATAGTGGTGTAATGTCAACCATGAATTGACGTAATTGTGGTGTATTTGTGGTGTATGGGTATTCATGCAAGCATGAATACCGGGATATTGAACGCTTTTTCACCAAAATACCCCTTAACCTCCGTAGATCGCCCCTACCAAACTGATTATTTTTTAGCCCTTAACCTGCTATACACCTAACGCAGTGCGATAAATCGCACTAACTAACTGATTTAAAGAATAAAACATTCAATATTTCGTATTTTGGGTATTAAAAAGGTATTAAAAAAATAGAATAAGAGTATGGTTTATATGGAAATGAAGGTATTACTTTGTTAATACTTACCTCATGCGGTTAAACTACCGCCAGATTGAACACGAAAAATCACCAGTTGAGGACATGATGCCGATCATCACATGCAAGGTAACGGACGAAGAAAAAGAGCTTATCGACAGGCTGGCCGGAACGAACAGATCGGACTATATGCGCCGTTGTTTGTTGGCCGGATCAGGTGGTCGGATAGGTGGATTGAGTCAGGTTACGGAACAGATAAACGAAGTAAATCGACGACTCGATATTCTGTTTGACCAGGTATCAGAGATAGACATGAGCGCGTTTTCCTCGGAGCTGAAAGGACTGGTCAAGCAGCTGTCACAACTCAAGTTGCCGCCTCCCGGTCAGATGATGCTGCACGAATCCCTGGCAATCGAGACGGTGATCCTGCTGCGTTCGATGGCGACTCCAGCCAATATGAAATCCGCCTGGGGAGAGCTGGAACGTAACGGTTACAAGGTATGGGAAAGTAAACAAGAGAGGACGGAATAATGACGGAACAAGAAAGAGGACTTATATTTTTATGCTCGCTGCTGGGACCGATACCCTTTGTGTGGTTTATTACGGCAAAGTTTGTATATGGTATCAATAGTGAAACGGCGCACTACCTTGTCCCCTATTTGCTAAAAAATACGTTCAACCTTTGGCCGTTATGGGTGTCGATTATAGCAGGTTCGGTTATAGGGTTGTGTGGATTCATTGGATTCATCATTTACGATAAGGGTAGGGTGTATAAAGGGCCACGATTTAAACGTGTACTCCGTGGGACTAAATTAGTCAGAGCTTCGTCTTTGGCCGAGAAAACAAAAGAACGCGGTCATAAGCAATTAACGGTTGCAGGTGTTCCTGTGCCTACTGAATATGAAACGCTTCATTTTTCAATTGGTGGGGCTACAGGTACTGGTAAATCGACAATCATTAAAGAGGCGATATATTCAAGTTTAAAAAGAGGGCGAGATAAGCGTGTTATCTTAGATCCTAATGGAGAGTATGTAGAAACTTTTTATCGTGAAAACGATATAATTCTTAACCCCTATGATAAACGCTCTCCTGGCTGGTCTATGTTTAATGAAATAAGAGATGAGTTTGACTACGATCTTTATGCAGTGTCTATCATTCAGGAAAGCAAGGAACGTTCTGCTGAAGAATGGTATCGGTATGGTCGCTTATTATATCGTGAAGTTTCAAAGAAATTACTCACACATAAAAGAAACCCTTCAATGGAAGAAGTGTTGTATTGGTGTAACGTTGCAGAATACGACAAAGTGAAGGATTTTGTTAAAGGCACACCCGCAGAATCTTTATTCATTAAAGGTGCTGAAAGAGCTACAGGGAGTGCCCGATTTGTTTTAGGTGATAAGTTGGCTTCCCATTTAAAAATGCCTGAAGGGAATTTCTCGCTGCGTGACTGGCTGGAGGATGATAAACCCGGCACGTTGTTTATTACCTGGCAAGAGCAGATGAAAAAGAGCCTCAATCCGCTGATCTCCTGCTGGCTGGATATTATGTTTTCTAGCCTGCTGGGTATGGGGAAACGCGATCAGCGCACGTTATTTTTTATCGACGAGTTGGAATCACTGGAATACCTGCCAAATCTACAGGACTTACTGACGAAGGGCCGTAAAAGCGGTGCGTCAGTATGGGCAGGCTACCAGACGTTTTCCCAGTTGGTTGAACGTTATGGCATCAATATAGCGGAAACGTTATTGGGTAGTATGCGATCAGGTATCGTCATGGGAAGCAGTCGATTAGGTAAAGCAACGCTTGAACATATGTCCCGCGCGTTGGGCGAAATAGAAGGAGAAATAGAGCGCAGACAGGGGAGCTTATTACAGTCTGGCCCAAATAATAGGCCGCGAATCGAAACTCGCACAGTCAGAGCAGTAACCCCCACTGAAATCTCAGAACTCAGGAATCTTACGGGCTATATCTATTTTCCTGGTGATCTACCTGTCGGCAAGTTCAAGACTAAACATGTGCAATACACGCGTAAGAACCCGGTTCCGGGAATCATCATGAGGTAGCGGCATGCTTGATATTACGACTATCACCCGTATCGATATTGCGTCAGTTGTAGGCTACTACGCTGATGCAAAAGACGATTACTACAGCAAAGACAGCAGTTTTACCGCGTGGCATGGTCAGGGCGCGGAAGCGCTGGGCCTTTCCGGCGAGGTCAGTTCTCAACGCTTCAAAGAGCTGCTTGTCGGGGAGATTGACCCTTTCACGCAGATGAAGCGCTCCAGCGGTGACGCGACGAAAGAACGGCTGGGATACGACCTCACATTTTCCGCGCCTAAAGGCGTATCGATGCAGGCGCTGATCCACGGCGATAAGGCAATTATCGCCGCCCACGAAAAAGCGGTTGCCGCTGCCGTCCAGGAAGCAGAAAAGCTGGCTCAGGCCCGCACGACCCACGCAGGGAAAACCATTACGCAGAATACCGGTAATCTGGTTGTTGCTTCCTTCCGGCATGAAACATCACGCGCCCTTGACCCGGAGCTGCATACCCACGCCTTTGTCATGAACATGACGCAGCGCGGGGATGGTCAGTGGAGGGCGCTTAAAAACGATGAACTGATGCGGGCCAAGATGCACCTGGGGGATGTCTATAAGCAGGAGTTGGCGCTGGAGCTGACAAAGGCCGGGTATGAGCTGCGCTATAACAACAAAAATAATACCTTTGATATGGCGCACTTTACGGATGAACAAATCCGTGGATTTTCGCGGCGTTCTGCTCAGATAGAAGAAGGGCTGGCGGCTATGGGGCTGACCCGCGAAACCGCAGACGCACAGACCAAAAGCCGGGTATCGATGGCGACCCGCGACAAAAAAACAGACGACTATTCGCGTGAAGATATTCATAAAGAGTGGGTTAATCGGGCTAATGAGCTGGGAATAGACTTCAATGATCTGTCCTGGGCGGGCAAAGGCAAGGACGGCCCGCAAACGTCAATGAATACCGTCCCTAACTTCACCAGCCCGGAGGTAAAAGCCGACCGGGCGATCCAGTTTGCGCTTAAATCCCTTTCAGAGCGCGATGCGTCTTTTGACCAGTCCCGATTGCTGGCCGTGGCAAATAAAAAGGCTATCGGCCAGGCATCAAAGCAGGATATTGAAGCGGCCTATTATCGCGCTGTGGCAAAGGGGGCCATTATCGAAGGTGAAGCGCGATACACCACCACGACTGACCAGAGAAGCAAAGACGCGCCACCGCTACCAGCCATGACCAAAGCGGAATGGCAGGCGCAGCTGACCGACAAAAAAGGGATGAACAACGGCCAGGCGAAGGCGTTAGTTGCTGAAGGTATCAAGTCTGGCCGCCTGAAAAAAACCAGCCATCGGGTAACGACCGTTGAAGGTATCCGGGTAGAAAAAGCGGTGCTGAATATAGAGGCTCGCGGTCGGGGCAAGGTGATCGCCGCGCTGACAAGCGAGCAAGTCACCGCGCAGCTGGTCGGTAAGACGCTGAAGGCCGAACAACAGAAAAGCGTCGTAGATATTTGCACCACGACAGATCGCTTTGTGGCGGCTCACGGCTTCGCCGGAACCGGGAAAAGCTATATGACCATGAGCGCGAAGGCCGTTCTGGAGTCTCAGGGCTTTCACGTCACCGCCCTGGCCCCCTACGGTACGCAGAAAAAATCCCTGGAAGATGAAGGTATGCCCGCCCGTACCGTTGCCGCTTTCGTGAAGGCAAAGGACAAAAAGATAGACGAGAAAAGCGTGGTCTTTATCGATGAAGCGGGCGTTATTCCGGCCAGACAGATGAAGGTGCTGATGGAAACCATCGAGAAGGCCGGGGCCAGAGCGGTATTCCTGGGCGACACCTCACAGACAAAAGCCGTAGAGGCGGGCAAGCCATTTGAACAGCTGATCAGCGCTGGAATGCAGACCAGCTACATGAAGGATATTCAGCGCCAGAAAAATGACGTGTTGCTTGAGGCGGTGAAGCTGGCCGCAGAGGGCCACATATCCGGCTCACTGGCCCGACTCAGCAATATTAGCGCAGAGAAGGACCAGGATAAGCGGCTGGAGGCTGTAGCGAATCGCTGGCTGTCATTCTCCCCGGAGCAGCGCGAAGGTACGCTGATTATTTCCGGTACAAACGAATCAAGGGTAATCCTCAATAGCCAGATTCGGGAGGCGTTGCAGCTGCAAGGAAAGGGCGTGGAGGTGAATTTTCTGGAGCGCGTTGACTCCACGCAGGCCGAACGTCGGGACAGTAAATACTACCAGGTAGGGCAAATTATTATCCCCGAAAAAGACTATAAAAACGGGCTTCAGCGGGGCGAATCTTACCGCGTACTGGATACAGGTCCGGGGAACCTTCTGACCGTGGCCGGGAGCGACGGCCAGAAAATCAGCTTCAGCCCGCGTACCCATAAAAATCTGTCTGTTTATACCAGCGTGGCCGCCGAGCTGGCCGTGGGTGACAAAGTGATGGTGACGCGTAACGATAAGACGCTGGATGTGGCGAACGGCGACCGCTTCACCGTGACCGGGGCCACCGAGAAAGGCACGTTTACGCTGACCAACGCGAAGGGCCGGGAAATCGAGCTGGACCAGAAGCAAGCCGCCTATCTTTCGTATGCCTACGCAACGACCGTCCATAAAGCACAGGGGCTTACCTGCGACCGGGTGTTGTTTAACATCGATACCCGTTCGCTGACGACTTCCAAAGACGTCTTTTACGTTGGGATCTCCCGCGCCCGTCATGAAGTCGAGATTTTCACCGACGATAAAGGCCGCTTGTTGAGCAGCGCCAGCCGCAACAGTCCTAAGACCACGGCCAGCGAAATAGACCGCTTTTTAGGGATGGAGGAACGTTACAAAGACGTAAACCGGAGCTATGGCCATGACGATGGCCAACAGGCAAAAAGCTATGGCCATGAAGCTGGCCAACAAACCGGAGAGAAGGAAAACACCATGAAAAATGCGACAGAAGCCGCCCATGATGGCCCCGATACTTCAGGTACTGAAAACACGTCTCAGGATTTGCGCCAGCGTGAGCAGGAGGAAGTCAACGCCGCTATCCGGTACGAGCAGAGGCAAGAAGCCACACCGGAAATGGAGGCGAACCCCTACCATGACTATGAGCGGTATGCTGACGAAGGCCCGGACTATGGCGACATGCAGGACTACAGCACATATGAAGAATATGAACGTGCGCGTGACGTGGAATTACCGCAGCATGAGCACGAAAATCATCAACATGACTACGACAAGGAGGGCTACGGCCTGTGATGTTCTGGAACCGAAATAAGAAAGAAAAAGCCGCTGCCGGCAATGAAAAAAATCGCTTCGATCACCTGCTTTCGGTGGCCGAAAAATTACCCGTTGAGGCGCTGCCTGATCTCATTCGCGCTATCGTGCGGCCAGTGCAGAGTGATTTCCTGCTGGCGGTAGCCGAGGAAGGGACTGATGCCCGCCCGGATATGACCCCGCAGGAGTTCTTCTTTGAGGGGCTTATCCAGGTGCAATCTTACGAGAAGATGAAAGAGGGCGAGCTGGACGGCGCAGATTATCCGTTGTCGCTGGCAAGTGACATGGTGTTGCCGTGGCCGTGGAGCCTGACACGCTATATCGATAACGTTTCGCACATTGGAACCCGTAAGGGCAGGCCGTGGAAGCAGGATAAAATCAACCACTATGTTGACCTGTGGTTGCCCTGGCGCATTGGCTTTGTGCGCGGCGGCAACCATTCCATAACGGCGGGTATTCTGGCCGGGGAAGGGACCGTGATACCGGAGCACGTTTACGATATGTCCTGGCTGTTTGAGCTGGTCCGAACGGACGGTAATCACTGGTTTGTTGACGGCCAGAAAGCTGAAGCGGTGAAGTCGGGGCGGTCAGCGGCTGTTTTCGAAATTGGCCGTTTACTTACTGAAGGAGCAAAAAATGGGTGAGCAAATTACTAACGCGGAGTGGGAAAAAATCTCACCGGATAATTTTGAAACAGCCTCTTTGTTGCGGGCTGTTGATGCTATCGATGATTTACGCGGGGATTTTAGTGATGGCGAGTATTCAGCACCGCCGCAAATCAGAACTGATTTACTCAGGCTCCATGAGATAGCAATGGCGGTAATTAACGAAGGTTCACGTAGCCGGGTTTCGGCATTATTCGAGCTGGCGAGCGACCTGGACGAACAAATATCCCATCTGGTAAATCGGCTGGATGAAGTACAGGACACGCTATCCCAGCTAATGGAACTGTATCCAGAAAGCCTTTACTACGATGATATTGAAGGTGATGAGGAATAGCGGAGGATCAAAGATCGTTGATCGATCCTCTGAAGATCCTGTACTCTCTTGCTCAGAAACGAAAAAACCACCCGGCAAGGTGGTTTCTTCGGGTGACGTAGAGCTAACGCTCTTATCACCTGGTAGCTGGTTCTAAAGGGGAACACAGTACCGAAAATTCAAATGTAGTGTAGCAGTCGTTATGGCTGCAATTCAAGACCCATTTCCCCTTTAGAGCCACGTTACCGCATAGGCTGTTACCTATGGCGGCGATTTGTCGCGCCTGACAAACTGGAAATCGTGTGTTTGTCATAGTCAGGCGTAACGGCAGCGGGAGACGGGGAGTCTGGTTAAAACCCGCAGCGTTGGAGCGAACTGTCTAAGTCGAGCCGAGAACCCTACAGCGTGAGCTATGAGAAAGCGCCACGTTGCCCGTATGGGCTAAAGGCGGTCAGGTTTCGGTAAACGATATGACAGGAACACAGGACGTAACCAGGGGGAGCGATGCCAACGAAAGGCGGCTGATCTCTAAGCTGTGTCGGGTTTCGCCTACTTCTGACTTGTAGCTTTTTTTTGAAGCTCGTCAGGAGGGGCGGAGCCTTTGGAAAAAGGCGACTTACGCCGCCTCTCATGCTGTTATCGTTCATAGATCGGTATTAGTAGCAGGACAACAACGGACATAGATTGAAGTCCTGTTATGGCAAAATGCATCCATCTATAAGAACTTGAGCGATCTTTCGTCTCGTAAACACCTCTTATCATTATCGGCTTTTGCATTAACATGATGATCAAAATACCGAGCATATTCGTAATGAAAGAGGTAAAAGCAGGTACACCTATGAACATTAATCCTCTGCGCGATAGCTCCGCAACTATTGCTACCACAGCAAGCAATTTCAGTGGCTGTACAGCATGTTTGAAAATATAGCGTTCAAATTTTTCTCTCATTTATAGTCCTCCCCACGATCCCAACGGTCCTTCCAGTGCTCAAGATAAGGTTTCGCCAGCTGGGGCATGTTCCAGATCACCACCGCGTTTTCCGAGTTTTTAGATTCTGCTGCTTTGGTGTAGTTGAAGCTGCCCGTCTGAACTGACCGTTCATCAATAATCATCACCTTGTCATGCTGGATAGGAAAGTCGCTATCCACCCGCAGCGGGATCTCGTTTTTCACAATGAATTTCATCGCTCGATGGCTTACGTCATTACGATTGCCGCGTTCGTCGATAACAATTTTCACATCAACACCGCGATTTTTAGCTTTGACCAGCGCCTGCATTATATCCATCGCGGTGAAGCTATAAGCCATCATTCTGATCGAGGATTGCGCGGAGTCGATAGCGCCAATTACCAGCGTTTGAGCGCTACCTTCAGGAGAAAACCCAACCTGTACCGATGGCGAATCGCCAGCCATCGAGGGCAGGGAGGAAAGGGCCAGAAGGCCCGTCAGGAATATGACTGCTCCTTTTCTCACTTTATCCCTCCATTCATGCACTCATATTTATATTCTGGCGAATAGTAGATTTCGCGAATCTTCCTTTTCGCCATGAAAACGACCACATCAATAGTGGAGTGCAGTAGGCGCATAATGTCAGAAATATCCAGCATACGGCCCACTTCGGTAGCTTTAACCATCAACCCTATACGGGTGAAGGCATCCATCGCCGAGTTAGCATGTGTGGAGGTTAAGCCGCCAGGGTGTCCGGTATTCAATGCCTGAAGGTAATCCCATGCAGCATCATCTCTCAGCTCTGTCATGAAGATACGATCTGGTGTCAGGCGCATACAGGCTTTAAGGCACTGCGTCGGCGTAGCCAGCCCTGGTTTATCTTTACCGCCATATTTCATATAAACGGCTTCTTCCAGGTGGGTAGCTTCAACCTCGTGAGCATCCTCCATGATTATCACGCGTTCCTGTGGGCTAATGGCTTTGAGCAGGGCGCGGGTGAGTACCGTTTTTCCTGATCCGGTTTCCCCCACAACGACAACGGTTCGTTTTTTCCGTACCGCAGTAAGCAAAAATTCTTCCCGGCGTTTAGCCCGGTATAACTCTTTCAGCAGGAGATCGTCGTCGTCCAGCTCGCGCTTATGGCTGTCAATTTCCCGGCAGAACTCAAAGATACCTTCCTTGCTTAACGTCGCCAGGTCTTTATCCAGCGCGATATTTTTGCGAAAAGCGATAGCGGCGGTGTTATCGATCACCGCAGGCGGTAAACAAATAATTCCCCTGGAGCCGTCCGGCAATACCACGTCATTAATCATCTGGCGCTTAACGTCATTGGCGCTGGTTAATGCTGCGGTCAGGTTGTCGATAAACGCGCCGGTAATGCTGTCGTTCTGGATAATTTTACGGCCTTCGAATGTGTCACAAACCACCTCGTTATAACGGTTGATACGGATTTCAAATACGCCCGGATCTTCGAAATACTCCCGCAGCGGCCCCAGCTGGTAATAAGCCGATGATTGATTCATGTAAGTTATCTCCTGCTACAAAGAACAGTGGGCCTTCCGGCCCACGTTGATTAGTTGTCTGCCAGTGAGTAAATATCACTGAAATCGAGGTCACGAACGACGTAGATACTGATTGCGTCGCCCTGCTGGTCATAGAGTGTTGGCGGGATGTTAATCGTGGCTCTCAGTGCTTCAGAGGCCAGTTCCTGCGAGTTATTCTGTGTATTACTAAACTGGATGTTATTGCCATTTTGGGCTGCGGCCACGCCAGCCTGAAGCGCGTCAGACAGAACGGAAATGAACACCGCACCTTCGAAGCGATCCCAAAAGTGGGAGTCAACCTGTCCGGGAACACCGGAACTACCGAGAGAGTTGGTCCCGGCGCTATCCAGATTAACGAATGTGCCATCCGGGTTTACCACTCGTTCCCACAGTACAAAGACGCGGGCCTGACCATTTTTGAGGCCACCGTTCATCTGGCCCGTAACAAATGCGCCTTTGTCGATCAGCTTCACCAACCCATCGAGGGAATACACATCACGCGTCACACGACAGGACACCATGCCGGGAACGGTCGTATCCAGCTCCGTAGACGTGCCACACGGTATCATCGTCCCTTTGGCAATGGTCATGCTCATATTCTGCATTACGCCCGCTCTGCTGCCTTTCAGTCGGGCAGGTGTAAGCTCTTTTGCTAACGCGCTGCTACCTTCGCTGCCTTCGTCGCTTTGCTGCTCTTTTTTGGCCGGAGTCTGGCTACCGCCCTGCTCGCCGGAAAGATCGCCACCAAGACGGCGTTGCATGGCGACTTCTTCCGGTGTCAGTTGCTTCTTCCCGTTGCTGGCCCGGCCCGCATTGCTATGACTGGCTTCATATTCCGCTCTGGCTTTATCCTGCATCGCCTTTTGATTAGCGTCAGGAGCCGCGGCCCCGCCAACGTTCGGGTTAGTGTTGAACTGGTAGTTAGGCAGACTGCTAACCCCATCGTTTTTATTACCGCTGTCAGCTTTGGCCGTGTCCGGCGCTTTGCGTGTGTGCGTGTAAATAGTGACACCAACGAAGCACATGGCGATGATAGCCAGGATAGCGATAAAGGCTTTTAGCCCTGGTGCGGTGCGGCGTTTCTGTGCGGGCATTCCCCCGCGTTCATCATCGAAGCTGTTGTTGTTATCCAGCTCGCTATCAATATCGACTTTACGGGCCATTAGTTATCCCCTCCTTTTTGCACCCTTCTTACATCCGGGGAGGCTGTGCCAGTGGAAATTGCGCCAGCTGATGGCACGTAGTTGATATTTCTAATACCAACAACCTTTGTCCAGCCAAGCCTTACACGCCATTCTTTCGCTACGTTCTGGCATTCCAGAATGTTGTTATGTTCACCAACCGGGCGACAGTTAGGGAGCGTCTCTTTGCCGCTGGACGATATGTAATAAACCTGCGGTAAGTCAGCGTTTTCCGGGAATTCAAAGCGCGTGAAACGGTAGTTATCCCAAACATGGATCGGCTGAATATCTGCCATTTCCGGCTCGTCGCTCATTTCGTACTGGTAGTTTTTAGGGCCAGCGAAAGCAGACTCCCGTAGCTTCTCCGTCAGGCGCTTTTTCTCAGCCGCGCTGGAGGCTTTTTTCTGCTCGTCAAACGGGTACTCATAGGTCAGCTGAAGCGTGGCCTGTTTCATTGACCACGGCGTTTTGATAAACGATTTTGTCTCTGTACCGTCAGCGTTCTTTGTTGTCGTGTCGCCGATATAGTGCAGCACGATGTTATAAGATCGCTTATCAGTAACGATGGTCAGGTTGGTATCACTCATTTCGCGCTTAGGTTTTACAAACATATGGTTGAGCTTATGGGAGAACGTCCAGCCATCAGAATCACCAAACGCGTGAGTGATGTATGTTTCATCCGGGGCAACAACGATATGTGTAAACAGGCCCACTACCGCATCAATTCGCACCACATCAACCGGGTTATAAACTACCGTTTTGATACGGTAGTCATACGGTGAACTTTTCGGCGCTTGAAGCGCCGCCGCGTTGAATGTGGCCCCGGCCAGCGCCATTGCGATCACTGCGGATAAGACTACTTTTTTCATAGTACAGTCCTCAGTTCGACTCAGGGTTAACGCGGTAACTGGTGACGCGGAAGCCGAGCGGGTTGATGTAGCGCTGCGAGGCGTTCATAGCCAGCGATTTGTACTCGTAGCCCAGGATGGCAATCCAGCGCTTCGGTGGATCGTCAAAGTTATTGCTACGAGAGCGGCGAACGGTCGTAAAGCGAATGGTCGCCACGCCATGCTCTCTATCGAGAATGGTTGAGTTGATACTTACTCGCGTCGTCTCGCTGTCACCCAGGACCTTATCAATCCCTTGCTTGCCCTTGAACCGGGAAAGGTAGGCTTCCGCCACGTTCGGCGTGGACATTAAACCTACTGCGTCATAGTCCACTTGCAGGGAATAAAAATCGTAGGATTCACGGTGGATAACGTATTGAGTAAGGAAATACTTATCAATTTCGTCGCCATAGGTGGCATCGTCACGCGTCAGCTTAACCTGTGATACCTCATGATTGCTGGGGTTCAGCGTCAACAGGAACGGCGGTATTGGCTGGCTATAGCGGTAATTCACAAAGGTAGCATTACCGATTGCGACGACAGCCACAACGGATGCGACCGCAGCGACTATCCACGCCGTGCGGCGTGAAGATAACACTTCGTTCATAACGTCCACTTCCAGCCCTTTACGGCTTTCGTTGAACTCTTTGATGGCCTCTTTGGTCAGCCCTTTCTTTTTCTCTCTCATAACAACCACCTTATCCCTGTGTATCTACTGGAAGCGTTTTATTGACTGGCACGGTGTGGCTCCAGTCCGGCTCCGGTGGTGGCTTGAAACTGCTGGAACATGCCCCTAACAACAACACCCCTAAAAGTACGATTGCGCGCATAGTTTCGACCTCATTTGTCCATTGCGTTCTATTATCTTATATCCGTGAAATTGCAATTTCAACGACTTTTGTTTATTTATGCAGCTTTTCCCCGGCTACCACGCGCCTTTCCTGTCAAACCTGAACCGCCAGCCCCTGCATTGCCGCTAGTGCTGGCACTTTGTCCACCGCCGCCGCCAGCTGCTGAAGGTCTTGCTGAAGGCTTCGCTCCACCAAAAATCCCATTAGAGGCAACATTACCCATCGTATTCATCGAGTGGCCCGCATGGCGGGCCGCAGAAGCTATATCAGCAGAAACACCGCTACCGAAATTCGACGCTACCGCTGGAACCTGGAACAACACATAGACGGAAACAATGGTGAGAATGACCAGTCCAATTGCTGTTGATAAGGCATCAAAGCCTTCGCTGCCGTTAAGACCGGAAATCATTTTTGTAAAGAGGCTCATTAACAACCCAAATACGAGAGCCAAAAGAACTATGACTAGGCTGTAATTAATAACGGTCCCCATCCACTTAGCAAATATGCCTTTTGTTGGATTCCACAGGAGACAGAATATAGCTATTGGCCCTAAACACAGGCTTATAGCCAGTAGCACTTTAGCCATAATTACAAAGGCAGAACCCAACCCACAAAGAACTACGGTCGCTGCTATTAGAATGAGTCCGATTACTGCGCTCATTATGCCATTAGCGCTAATGCCAGCCCCTTCGAACGCCGTTTGTATTGCCGTTATAGACTGGTCTACCCCAGTATCAATAATGGCTGCCATCCCTGTACTTGAGGTTTTATTTTGAGTAACCAATATTGAAGCAAAGTTATCAGGTAGGTTTAAAGCCAAATGTACAAGGTCGGTTTGATATAAACCGCCAGCCGTTGCAAAACTCAAAACAACGGCAGCTTTCATATATTGTGTAATTAAATCCCCAAGCGCCTCCCCGCCCCCTCCGGGGCTAAGAGCGGAATATGCACCTTGAGCCATAAACTTGATGGTCAAAAATATTGCAACCGTTGGTGTGACGGTTGCAATAATGGTTGTTACGTTGGTATCAACCATAATATTTATCAGATCATCAATTATGTCAAATATCTGTTGAACAGTATCAAATGCCATAACTACATCCTGAAATTTAGTTTAACTTCGGCACACTATGAGAGTTATCTTTCCCATGAACAAAAAGTTCAGTCTCTGCGTCTCTTGCATTTTTACAATCAGCATCCTGCAAGGATTCTGCATTCTTTTTGCATTCAACAAGCATTTGTTTTCGTTCTGTCTCATGCGACTTATACCAATCTTTGTCATGCTCAGGCTTACAACCAGCGAGAGCGGAAACACCGATAAAAACTAAAGCTACTTTTAAAGTCGTTTTCATATAATCACCTTATTTCAACGGAGCGGGGTTATGACCACCATCAGTACCATAAATAAAATTACCTACGGCGCGTTCTCTTTGAGCTTCATACAACTTATCTTGTGATTCCTGAAGCATACTCATAAGCTTCAGTTTCGCTTGCTCGCCCTGAATTGCGCCTTGCGCGGTTTGAATGCGGGCCTGAAGATCAGCCACTTCCTTTACATCTTTAGTTGTGGAAATCTGCTCTGTCAGTTCCTGCATGTCGCTTAATTCCTGCATTTGATTGTTATAGGCTTTTTCAGCTATAACTCGGTCATATGCTCCTTTCTCGGCCAACTTTTTATTTAGCGCTTTAATTGCATCAGAAGGGTTCATATCATCAATTTCAGAATTGAAATCACCAACCATGCTTTGAACATCACCAGTGACGGATGATGTTGAATTCATCGCATCGCTATAAACTTTCTTCCAGTCGTCAGGAAGATTTTTAGCGAGGGCACTTGTAGACGAACCCAACAAATTCCCAATATCAGTAGTTTTTGCCAGACTTTCATAAGTCGCCTTTTGGGTTGCCAGTTGTTGCTTTAACTGTTCTATTTGGTCAAGCATTTTAGCCACGCCAGTCGGATCGTAGACCACAACACCAGTACCCCCTATAGCAGAAGCCGTACCAATGGTTCCCGCGCCTAACAGCCCAGCCAGTGCAATAGCAATTAACTTCGCTTTCATAACATCATCCTCTAATTAATGACGACAAAGACGCCAATATTCTTCGATCCAGTTTTCGGGTTCTGGACCATATTTACCTATCAATTCCTCGGCCAACTCGGCATTTTGCGGCTCACCGGAAAGGATGCTGATAATGTTGTCCATTTCCATTTCATCGCGTTCTGGCGTATCGCTGTTATGAATCTTGAGATTGAACGTAGCAAGAGCTGACTGTGACCCCTGCTTAACGAGGAACTGGCGCGAATGCTCAGGAATTTTGAGCAACACATCAAACTCCGCATCGGTCAGGAAGGAGTAGTCCTTACGGCTGGCATCAGGATCGCGCAGGCAGATTTTTGATGGCGTTTGCGACATCACCGTTTTACCAATGCTGCTTGCGAGTGCGTCATTTGGCTCTTGCGTGGAAAACAAATAAATCGCATCTTTCTTACGGTCTGTTTTAATGCCGCGCTTTATTTCCAGCTTTAAAACAGGATCGTCAAGATAAGCATGAAATTCATCGAAGCACTGAATGACACGGCGCTTTCCGTCAATTGAATTACGGATTCGGTAAAGCAGATACATTAACAATGGCGTTCTGGCTGGGCTGGGAATCTCACCTTCAGCAGCAATGAACTCGGTCAGGTCGAAGCCGAATACATCATGAGCATCGAGATCTAACGCATCTTCATCATTATCAAAAAGCCAGCCATACTGGCCTTCATTGGTCCAGTCTTTGATAAGGTCTTTAAGGTATGGGTGATTGATGTATCCGTTAAGACGAGTAATATCGCGAGCTTCAGGAGGAACCAATGAATGCTCACCCATCACAGCATCTACTGCCTTATTGAGTTCCATCCCCATATCTTTATCTAACGGGCCGTTATTTGTAATTTCAGCACAGACACGCATAATATTTTTAGTGGTTGCAATATTACGCGGTGTGCCTTTCTGTTTGAGCGGTGAGAAGTTAGTTTTTACGCCCTGCTGTAAAACTTTATAGTAGCCGCCGACACTGCGGATAAACGGCTCCATTCCCCGGTCACGGTCATAGCAGAACATACGCGGATTAAACTTCATGCACTGGCATAACAGGAAATCCAGCAGCGTAGTTTTACCTTCACCAGATGTACCTGTAAGCAACATATGCCCCAGCGGTCGCTTCCCGATTGAGCGTTCTTCCAGTGGGGTGACGTGGAAGTTAAAATACAGCGGTGTACCGTTCGCGGTACGGAACATCGTCACAGCCGGACCCCACGGATTATTGTCCGGTTTGCCGCGCATAAAATTATGGTACGGGGAGAAATGGAAGAAATTCCATGAGTTGATCGGCGTTGGGCGTGGCGCCCATTTCTGATTACCCGGAATCTTCGCAAAGTAAGCCGCTTCAGAGGCCAGCCCTACGCCGCCCCCCACGAAGCCACACTGACTTAGCATGACTTTAGCTTTACGGGCCTTGCGCTGCACTGCTCGCTGATCGGTATCGAAAACGTGAATAGTGGCATGGTGATAGCCCATCACAATTTCTTTAGAAAGCAGCATATCCAGCGCTGTATTCAACTGTTCAAGCTGGGACTGGCTTCTGTCGCCAGTTTCCATCATGGACTTCTCCTGGCGCTCCAGAAGCGTTTTAGCTGAAGCCTCGGATATGCAAGAAAATGTTTGAGTCAGCAGATATTCAAAATCAGCTTCTTTCAGCAAATTAAACTGACCCGGTTCCGTGTTTTTTTCGTAATCACGGATTTCGATAGCCGTAGTATAAAAATTGCTGTCCAGTGTTCTGACCTGAACAATATCCCCCCATACAGAACTGACAACACGGTTTTCCATGATGTAAGAACCGATACGGTCACGGCAAACAGGAACAATGGACCATTCCAGATTGACCAGGAAATAAAGAAACTCCAGCGCTTTAGAATAAGCGTGAGCAGTCGGCGGGACGGTATCAGCGACGTTGAGCATTACCGGTTCGTCGAAAATATCTGCTTCGTCTACTTCAAGCAGCGACTGTTTTTCTTCAGCGTCAGTTAGCGCTATTTCCTCACCGTTTTTATCCCGGTAATAAATACCCAGGCGCTTGATGCCATAGCCCTTCATCCCCTCCATGATCTGCTCACAGACTTCTTCCATTCCGGTGAAGGCTTCAGCCTGCATTTGAGCCAGCTCGTCAGCTGACGGTCGCTCAAACTTAGCCAGGAACTTCTGCGTCTTATCGCCTATCTGGCGATAAAGCACCGTCAGGTACAGGTCATTAACCATCTGGTTAGACCCCGTTTGCAGGCGGCGGTTGTATTCATCCAGATAGCGCGGGAAGAATTGGGTAAACTCAGAGTCAGGATACTCTTTAGACTGGTGATGATACTCGTGTGACCAGACCTCTACGTGGTCAGTCCCGAAGGACTTAATCAACGTATTAAGATCATCGTTCCATGTAATCAGCTCACGGTCAGAGGCACAATCATGTGTCCGGCCATCGACTTTAAAGAATGCGAGCAAATCGCCATTACGCATCGAGATAATATAATCATCAAGGTGCTGGCTATGCTGCAAATACTTTTCATTAACGCTCGGCTCGTCTCTGAACGTTTTAGGTTTAAGCAATGCCACCATTTATTTCAGCTCCTTTTTCTTGTAATCCACAGGGGAATAACTTGAACCACTCCATTGTTTAAATGGCGTGTCGTGTGCATTACGAAACTTAGTCTGTAGCCATAATGAAAGGATGCGAAACATACGGTCGTCGTATTTAGTTAGCGCTGCTGCAATTGACCACAGAACCGCAAATACAAGGAGTGACCATAAATGTAACGTCATAAACAGCGTGGCCGAGATCATGAAGATAACCAGCGCCACTGTACGCGGAACGCCAGCAAGCCGGGGGACGCGTGTTGCACCTTTAAATAATGGCCGTTGTCCATTTTCAAACATAAAACCTCACTTAATGGGGGATGTACTCCCCCCCATTAATCAGCTGCCGATACCAGTCAGGGATACCAGATATGATGCGGAGCCAATGCCAACCATTGCGATTGCGAGACGGAACATAAAACCAGCGGAAATAAGATGGAACAGCCAAACGAGGAACGACACGATCACGCCGATGGTACAGGCGATAGGAATCCAGGTATCCAGCCATGACTTGATGTTGTTACCTGTACTGGCCCCGGTGTCTGCCCCGCCAGCTGCGAGGGCCAGTTCTGGCGCTGCGATACATAACAGCGCAACCAGCAGCGCAAACCCGTTATTTTTGAAAAAAGTAACCATATATACCTCTACCTTTCCTTTGTTGATTTCAATATCAATCGGCACTCGCCGACATTGCACTTATCCAGAAGAAACTCCGTTAGGAGTCTCAGGTCTGCCCATGTGCGAAGTTCGTGATCTTTATTCAACCGAATGGAGCAACGAACCTCACCCAAATTTTCGTCCTTTACGTCAAATATGGGGTACCACTGCTTTAGTGAAATCCTTTCAATTACAACCTCCTGTATTTTTCCGGCTTCGCATAAATCAATTATTTGAGACTGCAACAGGAGATAGATTTTTGTCATTCATAACCTCACTCCCTTTTTGCTCTGCTTTGGTCAGAAACGCGTCAGTGTTATCCTGCGAAAACACATCACCACCACTATCACTTTCACCCGTAAACGCATCGTGCTCACCCTCAAAGGTTGCGCCCTTCGCACTCACAGGCTGGCTCTCCGCTTCCTCGTTCTGCCCATCAGGTAGCAACGTAGGGATCTTTAAATCAGACTGTTTAGCCACGTTAATAACTTTCGTGACATACCCGTTTGAAATCCCCCGCACTTGTGACCCGGTGTTGTAGCAGGACAGCGCGTGTCTTAATGCTATCTGGCCGGGCGGGTTGGATTTCAGGGCCGTACTATAACAGTCTTTTAAAATGGTCTGACTGGCGCGGAGATTGATGCAGGGTTTAAATACCTGCTCAACCGTGATACCTAACGAACTCAAATTGTTAGAATTAATCATCGCAAGCCCCATATCGATGCTTTCATCTTTCTTGAGGTTTTTGATTAGCCGGTTGGCAACTTCTACCGCTTCAGCTTCGGTTTGCGGTTGACGTTTCAGGCTTGCGCCACGGTTAACGTTAATAAAATACGGGTTGTTCCCGGATTCATGGCCGACGATATAGGCCATTGTTAGCGGTGAAACGTCTGGTGCGCATCGGGCCGCAAGGCTGGCGATCGTATCCGAGGCAGAAGCCGCGTGAGCGACCCCCTGAAAAGAAAGGCCGGAGATACATACCGCTATCAAGCACCATGTTTTTTTCATTTTTGTATGTCCGTGTAATTGTAATTTTGACGACTTTTATTTATCATAAGGGCCAATAGAATCGTGTCAAGAGAAAAAGACGTTAAAGGGAAGAAACCTATGCTTGTTCCTTTGCAGTCGGAGAAGCGACCAAAAGGGACGCCTGTATACCGTGACCCGGAGAATCCATTTAACACCTGGAGCGGGTACGGAAAGCGCCCTGTCTGGTTACAGGAACGATTGAGTGATGGGTATCTTCTGGATGAAATGAAGCTGCCTGGTGCAGTGGTGGATCGGGATACCAAATCCCCTCGATACCGTGACCCGGCTAACCCGGATAATACGTGGACTGGCGTTGGCCGTCGTCCTAAGTGGTTAGTTGAGTTGCTGGAAAATGGTGTGGATTTGGACGATCTGAAGATTCGAGAAAGGGAGTGAACGATGGGCAATGTGATTGAGTTTAAGAGGCCGAAAGGCGAAAGAAACCAAAAAGACAAAATGCCTAAAAGGGGGATACTGCTGTGGTTCAAAAAGACTGCCCTGTCCCTCAAAAACAACCTCTTTACCTACTCTAAGTCATGTTGCTGTATTTGTTTGTTTTTTGGGTGATGCTGCCAACTTACTGATTTAGTGTATGATGGTGTTTTTGAGGTGCTCCAGTGGCTTCCATTTCTATCAGCTGTCCTTCCTGCTCCGCTACTGAAGGCGTGGTG
>NZ_JBBCMI010000032.1:0-32906 GCF_037152415.1 Cedecea sp. AS113 | reverse complement strand
TTCCCTGCACGAGCATGGGCATGCGACAAACGTGTCGGGAACACGTTTGAACGCCGCGTGCATCGGCCCCGGAGGGGCGAGTATCAGGATGATACGCGTATTGTAGGGAACAGGCAGGCATCAAATAAAAGCGAAAGGCTCAGTCGAAAGACTGGGCCTTTTTGCTGTGCGCGTTCTACTGAGACAGACAAGCCATTCTCAACAGGATCGGGTAAACTATTCTGGTTTATATTCCGGAAAATGGCTGACATGAACTCCTCTCTTAAACCCTTCAATACTTTCGGTATTCAGGCAACTGCGGCACATATTGTTATCGCTGAATCTGTACAACAGCTTACTGAAGCGTGGGCAGAATCGACGCAGGCTCATCAGCCGGTACTTATCCTTGGGGAAGGGAGTAATGTTCTTTTCCTCGAAAACTTCGAAGGCACGGTCATTATCAATCGTATTAAAGGGATTGAAATTGCTGAGACGGATGATGCCTGGTTGCTCCATGTCGGTGCTGGTGAAAACTGGCATCACCTCGTGGAATATACTCTCCAACAAGGCATGCCAGGTCTGGAAAACCTTGCTCTGATACCGGGCTGTGCTGGCTCATCGCCCATTCAAAACATTGGTGCATATGGTGTTGAAATTAAACAGGTATGTAACTATGTCGATTGCGTTGAGCTAAGTAATGGCCAGGCATTGCGTTTAACAAACGCAGAATGCCGCTTTGGCTACCGGGACAGCATCTTTAAACATGACTACCAGGACCGCTTTGCAATTGTAGCCGTTGGCTATCGCTTGCCTAAAGCCTGGAGGCCGGTTCTCAGCTACGGCGACCTGAGTAAACTGGATCCGTCGACCGTTACGCCCCAGCAGGTTTTTGAAAGCGTCTGCAATATGAGGAGCTCGAAGCTGCCCGATCCAAAAGTGAATGGTAATGCCGGCAGTTTCTTCAAAAACCCCGTTATTAGCGCGGAACAGGCAGAAAAACTGATTTCTTGTGGCGCGAACGTCCCCCATTACCCTCAGCCAGACGGCAGCGTTAAACTTGCAGCAGGTTGGCTGATCGATCAATGTCAGTTGAAGGGATACCGCATTGGTGGAGCCGCGATTCATCGGCAACAGGCTTTGGTCATCATTAACGAAGAAAATGCCAGCAGCGCAGATATTGTTGCCCTTGCACACTACGTACGCCAACAGGTTGGTGAAAAGTTTGATGTCTGGCTTGAACCAGAAGTTCGCTTTATGGCGAGCAAAGGGGAAGTCAGTGCCGTGGAGACTGTCGCGTGAAAGACAATCGGGTTCCGTTAACGTTAATTAGTATTCTGGCAGACGGTGAGTTTCATTCAGGTGAGCAACTGGGTGAGCAGTTAGGGATGAGTCGTGCGGCTATTAATAAGCATGTACAGACTCTGCGAGACTGGGGGATTGATGTATTCACCGTGCCAGGGAAAGGATATAGTTTGCCGGAGCCTATCCAGTTACTGGATGAAGGTTTTATTACGTCACAAATAGCTGACGGGAGCGTGGCTGTCCTTCCGGTGATTGATTCCACCAACCAATACCTGCTTGATCGCCTCAATTCCCTTCAATCTGGTGATTCCTGCATAGCCGAATATCAGCAGGCCGGGCGTGGAAGACGAGGCCGTCAGTGGTTCTCGCCCTTTGGAGCAAATCTCTATTTGTCCATGTACTGGCGTCTGGAACAGGGGCCAGCTGCGGCAATTGGACTCAGTCTGGTTATTGGCATTGTGATGGCGGAAGTATTACAACGCCTTGGCGCTGAAGACGTCAGGGTAAAATGGCCAAACGACCTCTATCTGAACGACCGCAAGCTCGCCGGTATTTTGGTTGAACTCACCGGGAAAACGGGAGATGCCGCGCAAATCGTTATCGGTGCTGGGATTAATCTTGCGATGCGTAATGTTGCTACAGATGTGATTAATCAGGGATGGATCAACCTCCAGGAAGCTGGCATCCGTATTGACAGGAATACGCTAGCGGTCACTCTAATCCAGGAGTTACGTACGGCACTACAGCTGTTTGAGCAGGAAAGTTTATTACCGTTCCTGCCTCGTTGGGAAAAACTGGATAACTTCATCAATCGACCGGTAAAACTCATTATTGGGGAACGAGAGGTCCATGGAATATCTCGAGGCATTAATGAGCAGGGTGGATTATTGTTGGAGCAGGACGGAGTAATAAAAGCTTGGGTTGGCGGTGAGATTTCTCTGCGCGGCGCAAATTAAAGAGAGGGGGAATTCCCCCTCATCTTATTATTTTCTCAGTTTGACACAATCAACAGCATGATTAGCACTTTTTGTCATAATCAAGCTTGCGCGATCGCGAGTTGGTAATATGTTTTGTTTTAAATTCAATAAATTAATTTCATTCCATAGCTGCGTTGCAATATTTATGGCTTCATCTTTAGAGAGCTTTGCATAGCTGTGGAAATAAGAGTTTGGATCGGTGAATGCACCTTCACGGAATTTTAAGAACCGATTTATATACCAATTCTGTAATAGCTCTTCCGGCGCATCTACATATATAGAAAAATCTACGAAGTCAGAAACAAATACATGATGTGGATCGTGGGGATAATCCATTCCGCTTTGCAGAACGTTTAACCCTTCCAGAATCAAGATATCCGGCTGGGCAACGGTCTTATCGCCGTCGGGGATCACGTCGTACACCAAATGTGAGTACACCGGCGCCGTCACGTTGGTTGCACCCGATTTGATGTCGGAGACAAATTTCACCAGACGATGCATATCATAGGATTGCGGGAAGCCTTTCTTCTTCATCAAATTGCGCTCTTTAAGCACTTTATTTGGATGAAGGAAGCCGTCGGTGGTGATCAGTTCAACTTGACGGTGCTCAGGCCAACGGCTGAGTAGCGCCTGCAGCACACGCGCTGTCGTGCTCTTTCCGACAGCCACACTTCCCGCAATACTGATGATGTAGGGAATACGTTGGCCATTGGTGCCAAGGAACTGCTCGAGTACCGCCTGGCGCCGCAGGTTTGAACTGATATAGAAATTGAGCAGACGAGACAGCGGCAGGTAAATCTCCGCCACCTCTTCCAGGGAAAGGTCTTCGTTAATGCCTTTTAACCGGGCGATTTCCCCTTCGGTTAACGTCATGGGAACAGAGTCGCGCAATGCTGCCCATTGGCTCCGGTCAAATTGTAGATAAGGGGTTGTTGCCAACATTTGCTCTTTATTACTCATAAGCATGCTTCTGCCTGTAATTCAGGACAAAATTTACGCGCTACATTCTCGAACGCAAGTAATCAGACGTTGTGTATAAAAAGTATGCCGCGTATTTAACTTTTCAACAGTGGGCAGGAGGGTAACACCTGAATGAAGAGAACGATAAGAAAAAATCAACAACAGTGATGTATTACGGCGGGTACATCACGTTGCGCTTACAGTGAAAGAAGGGGCTGCGAGCCATTTTAGAGGGGCAGTCTTATTTCTGATGATTATTATTTGTCATTCAGGCATCGTCAGGCGCCTACTCCCAGGAAAAACGGATGCCGGGAACGATGAAAATTTGCTCTCAATTGGTGCTTTAGCCACCATATTCTCGAGATCTAGCGCAAAATGTGAGCGGTAGTGCATTTTATGCGATTTTTTTGTTGCATGAGCGGCGCTCTCTTCCTAGAATGCGCGCTACTTGATGCCGGCTTAGCTCAGTAGGTAGAGCAACTGACTTGTAATCAGTAGGTCACCAGTTCGATTCCGGTAGCCGGCACCATCAAGTACCCCAGGTGGGGTTCCCGAGCGGCCAAAGGGAGCAGACTGTAAATCTGCCGTCATCGACTTCGAAGGTTCGAATCCTTCCCCCACCACCATATTCGGCAACGCATTGCGAAGCCCGGTGCGATAAACGAACAGTTTGTCGACCCGAATACTGAGAGGCCTTCTCTCATATTCACTACAGAAAGATTCAGGTAGCCGAGTTCCAGGATGCGGGCATCGTATAATGGCTATTACCTCAGCCTTCCAAGCTGATGATGTGGGTTCGATTCCCACTGCCCGCTCCAACAAGATGTGCTGATATAGCTCAGTTGGTAGAGCGCACCCTTGGTAAGGGTGAGGTCGGCAGTTCGAATCTGCCTATCAGCACCACTTCTTTATCTCCTCCCTGTTTCTCTTCTGTTAATGCATTCAGCTAATTCAGGCATATGCCTGGTTGATGTGGTGATATCACCGATTTATCCGTGTCTTAGAGGGACAATCGATGTCTAAAGAAAAGTTTGAACGTACAAAACCGCACGTTAACGTCGGTACTATCGGCCACGTTGACCATGGTAAAACAACGCTGACCGCTGCAATCACTACCGTTCTGGCTAAAACCTACGGTGGTTCTGCTCGTGCATTCGACCAGATCGATAACGCACCAGAAGAAAAAGCTCGTGGTATCACCATCAACACCTCCCACGTTGAGTACGACACCCCGACTCGTCACTACGCGCACGTTGACTGCCCAGGGCACGCCGACTACGTGAAAAACATGATCACCGGTGCTGCTCAGATGGACGGCGCTATCCTGGTTGTTGCTGCGACTGACGGCCCTATGCCTCAGACCCGTGAGCATATCCTGCTGGGTCGTCAGGTTGGCGTTCCTTACATCATCGTGTTCCTGAACAAATGCGACATGGTTGATGACGAAGAGCTGCTGGAGCTGGTTGAAATGGAAGTGCGTGAACTTCTGTCTCAGTACGACTTCCCGGGCGATGACACTCCAATCATCCGTGGTTCTGCTCTGAAAGCGCTGGAAGGCGAAGCTGAGTGGGAAGCTAAAATCGTTGAACTGGCTGGCTTCCTGGATTCTTACATCCCAGAACCAGTACGTGCAATCGACCTGCCGTTCCTGCTGCCAATCGAAGACGTATTCTCCATCTCCGGTCGTGGTACCGTTGTTACCGGTCGTGTAGAACGCGGTATCGTTAAAGTAGGTGAAGAAGTTGAAATCGTTGGTATCAAAGATACTGCGAAATCTACCTGTACCGGCGTTGAAATGTTCCGCAAACTGCTGGACGAAGGCCGTGCTGGTGAGAACGTAGGTGTTCTGCTGCGTGGTATCAAACGTGAAGAAATCGAACGTGGTCAGGTACTGGCTAAGCCAGGCTCAATCAAGCCGCACACCAAGTTCGAATCTGAAGTGTACATCCTGTCCAAAGACGAAGGCGGTCGTCATACTCCGTTCTTCAAAGGCTACCGTCCACAGTTCTACTTCCGTACTACTGACGTGACCGGTACCATCGAACTGCCAGAAGGCGTAGAGATGGTAATGCCAGGCGACAACATCAAAATGGTTGTTACCCTGATCCACCCAATCGCGATGGATGACGGTCTGCGTTTCGCAATCCGTGAAGGTGGTCGTACCGTTGGTGCAGGCGTTGTAGCTAAAGTTATCGCTTAATCGCTGATAACATTTGACGCAATGCACAAGAAGAGGGCATCATTTGATGCCCTTTTTGTACGCTTTCGAACCAGAACCTGGCTCATCAGTGATTTTTTACCGATAATCATTGCTGAGACAGGCTCTGAAGATGGCGTTTATGCCGGGTAGTGTCTGAAAAGAGCCATTCGGTTTGGTTTGCCTCGCAGTGGCGGGGCAAAAGTGTTTGTCTGATTTATTGTGACAGGTTGGTTTATGAGTGCGAATACCGAAGCTCAAGGGAGCGGGCGTGGCCTCGAAGCGATGAAGTGGCTGGCAGTAGTCGTTTTGCTGCTCGTGGCAATCGTGGGCAACTACATTTATCGTGATATCACTCTGCCGCTTCGAGCACTGGCTGTGGTCATTCTGATTGCAGCCGCAGGTGGTGTTGCGCTGCTGACGGTAAAAGGCAAAGCAACCGTAGCGTTTGCTCGTGAAGCAAGAACGGAAGTACGTAAGGTTATTTGGCCTACTCGCCAGGAAACTCTGCACACCACTTTAATCGTGGCAGCGGTTACCGCTGTGATGTCACTGATTCTGTGGGGGCTGGATGGTATTCTGGTCCGCCTGGTATCTTTTATTACTGGCCTGAGGTTCTGAGATGTCTGAAGCCCCTAAAAAGCGTTGGTACGTCGTTCAGGCGTTTTCTGGTTTTGAAGGTCGTGTAGCCACGTCGCTGCGCGAACATATCAAACTCCATAATATGGAAGAGCTGTTTGGCGAAGTGATGGTTCCAACCGAAGAGGTTGTTGAAATCCGCGGTGGCCAACGCCGTAAGAGCGAACGTAAATTCTTCCCAGGTTACGTTCTGGTCCAGATGGTGATGAACGACGCGAGCTGGCACCTGGTGCGTAGCGTTCCGCGCGTGATGGGTTTCATCGGCGGGACTTCCGATCGTCCAGCCCCAATCAGCGATAAAGAAGTTGATGCGATCATGAA
This sequence comes from Cedecea sp. AS113, assembly GCF_037152415.1. Lineage (NCBI taxonomy): Bacteria > Pseudomonadati > Pseudomonadota > Gammaproteobacteria > Enterobacterales > Enterobacteriaceae > Cedecea > Cedecea sp. AS113. Next base: position 26,531 of record NZ_JBBCMI010000032.1, on the reverse strand, counting down.
CCGCCTGCAGCAGGTGGGTGACAAGCCGCGTCCGAAAACGCTGTTTGAACCAGGTGAAATGGTTCGTGTTAATGACGGTCCGTTTGCGGACTTCAACGGTGTTGTGGAAGAAGTGGATTACGAGAAGAGCCGCCTGAAGGTTTCCGTTTCCATCTTTGGTCGTGCGACGCCGGTTGAGCTGGATTTTGCTCAGGTGGAAAAAGCCTGATAATTTGATCGTTTAAGCAGCGATTATTCATTGCACAGGGCGCGAAATTGGCATACAATTTCGCGCCTTTTGTTTTTATGTGTCCAGTACACGTAAGACGTTTATTCACGGGGAGCCTTCTTGAGGCGCTATTACCCAATCAGAGGATTTTAGAATGGCTAAGAAAGTACAAGCCTACGTCAAGCTGCAGGTTGCAGCTGGTATGGCGAACCCAAGTCCACCAGTTGGTCCAGCTCTGGGTCAGCAGGGTGTGAACATCATGGAATTCTGTAAAGCGTTCAACGCAAAAACTGAATCCCTGGAAAAAGGTCTGCCAATTCCGGTTGTTATTACCGTTTACGCTGACCGTTCTTTCACTTTCGTTACCAAAACCCCTCCAGCAGCAGTTCTGCTGAAGAAAGCGGCTGGTATCAAGTCTGGTTCCGGTAAGCCGAACAAAGACAAAGTGGGTAAAGTTTCCCGCGCTCAGCTGCAGGAAATCGCGCAGACCAAAGCTGCCGACATGACTGGTTCCGACATTGAAGCGATGACTCGCTCCATTGAAGGTACTGCACGTTCCATGGGCCTGGTAGTGGAGGACTAAGAAATGGCTAAACTGACCAAGCGCATGTCCGTGATCCGTGACAAAGTTGATGCTACCAAACAGTACGACATCAACGAAGCTATCGCTCTGCTGAAAGAACTGGCTACCGCTAAGTTCGTTGAAAGCGTTGACGTTGCTGTTAACCTGGGCATCGATGCTCGTAAATCTGACCAGAACGTTCGTGGTGCAACTGTACTGCCACACGGTACTGGCCGTTCCGTTCGCGTAGCCGTATTTGCTCAGGGCCCTAACGCTGAAGCAGCTAAAGCTGCTGGCGCAGAGCTGGTAGGTATGGAAGATCTGGCTGACCAGATCAAGAAAGGCGAAATGAACTTCGACGTTGTTATCGCATCTCCAGATGCAATGCGCGTTGTTGGCCAGCTGGGTCAGGTTCTGGGTCCACGCGGCCTGATGCCAAACCCGAAAGTTGGTACCGTAACTCCTAACGTTGCTGAAGCAGTTAAAAATGCTAAAGCAGGTCAGGTTCGTTACCGTAACGACAAAAACGGCATCATCCACACCACCATCGGTAAAGTGGACTTTGACGCTGACAAACTGAAAGAAAACCTGGAATCTCTGCTGGTTGCGCTGAAAAAAGCAAAACCATCTCAGGCAAAAGGCGTGTACATCAAGAAAGTTAGCATCTCCACCACCATGGGTGCAGGTGTTGCGGTTGACCAGGCTGGTCTGAACGCAGCGGCGAACTAATAATCGCCTTTACGCGGGCGAAAGATTAGTCTATTATCTTACGCCCGTTGTTCTGTTTAGGCAGAACACAAAGAATTTTCGGTTGGAGCCTGGCCTTATCCAGGCCTCCGTCCAAGACCGCAGGTGTTTCGCAAGAGACTTAATTGCCTGCGTAGACGGTGACAGAACCTGAAGAATATTTTTAGATAGTCTTTAGCTTGTTTCTGCTCACCGTATGTAGACGCACTTTTCCATTTTGGTTAAGTGCGAAGTGAGTTTCGGGACGTTTCGTCCCGGCTAAAACCCAGGAGCAAAAGCTAATGGCTTTAAATCTTCAAGACAAACAAGCGATTGTTGCTGAAGTCAGCGAAGTAGCCAAAGGCGCGCTGTCTGCAGTAGTTGCGGATTCCCGTGGCGTTACTGTAGACAAAATGACCGAACTGCGTAAAGCAGGTCGCGAAGCCGGCGTTTACATGCGTGTTGTTCGCAACACCCTGCTGCGCCGTGTTGTTGAAGGTACTCAGTTTGAGTGCCTGAAAGACGCGTTCGTTGGTCCGACCCTGATTGCATATTCTATGGAACACCCGGGCGCTGCTGCTCGTCTGTTCAAAGAGTTCGCTAAAGCGAATGCAAAATTTGAGGTCAAAGCCGCTGCCTTTGAAGGTGAGCTGATCCCGGCGTCGCAAATCGACCGCCTGGCAACTCTGCCGACCTACGAAGAAGCAATTGCACGCCTGATGGCAACCATGAAAGAAGCTTCGGCTGGCAAACTGGTTCGTACTCTGGCTGCTGTACGCGATGCGAAAGAAGCTGCTTAATCGCAGTTTTCTTTATCAAGTATTCGCTTACGTATAAACTTATTCTGATATTCAGGAACAATTTAAATGTCTATCACTAAAGATCAAATCATTGAAGCAGTATCCGCTATGTCCGTAATGGACGTTGTAGAACTGATCTCTGCAATGGAAGAAAAATTCGGTGTTTCTGCTGCTGCTGCTGTAGCTGTTGCTGCTGGCCCAGCTGAAGCTGCTGAAGAAAAAACTGAGTTCGACGTTATTCTGAAATCTGCTGGCGCTAACAAAGTTGCCGTAATCAAAGCAGTTCGTGGCGCAACTGGCCTGGGTCTGAAAGAAGCTAAAGACCTGGCAGAAACCCCGAATGCCGTTCTGAAAGAAGGCATCAGCAAAGACGACGCAGAAGCTCTGAAAAAATCTCTGGAAGAAGCTGGCGCAGAAGTTGAAGTTAAATAAGCCAACCTTTCCGGTTGCAGCCTAAGTCATTAGGCTGATGGCTGGTGACTTTTTAGTCACCAGCCTTTTTGCGCTGTAGGGTGCCAGTAGTGTTTCACACTGTTTGACTGCTGGTTTCCATTCAATGCATGTTTCTATCGACGCCTTAATATACTGCGACTTTCTACGCCGGGAGTTCCGGGGTAAAGCGCAATGAAATGGTTTAAGAGTGATAGAAACAGGTATTGCGGGGAGTGTTCCACTTTCCGGTCCACAAAATAGTGTTGCATAAACTGCCCCTTTCGACGGGCAGATGGGTCGACTTGTCAGCGAGCTGAGGAACCCTAATGGTTTACTCCTATACCGAGAAAAAACGTATTCGTAAGGATTTTGGAAAGCGTCCACAAGTACTGGACATTCCTTATCTCCTTTCTATCCAGCTTGACTCGTTCCAGAAGTTTATCGAGCAAGATCCCGAAGGACAGTACGGCCTGGAAGCTGCTTTCCGCTCCGTATTCCCGATCGCAAGCTACAGCGGCAACTCCGAGCTGCAGTATGTGAGCTATCGCCTGGGCGAACCTGTATTTGACGTTAAAGAATGTCAAATCCGTGGCGTGACGTATTCTGCTCCGCTACGTGTGAAACTGCGTCTGGTGATCTACGAGCGCGAAGCGCCGGAAGGCACCGTTAAAGACATCAAAGAACAAGAAGTGTACATGGGCGAGATTCCGCTCATGACCGACAACGGGACTTTCGTTATCAACGGTACTGAGCGCGTTATCGTTTCTCAGCTTCACCGTAGCCCGGGTGTGTTCTTCGACAGTGACAAAGGTAAGACCCACTCTTCAGGGAAGGTGCTGTATAACGCACGTATCATCCCTTACCGTGGTTCCTGGCTGGACTTCGAATTCGACCCGAAAGATAACCTGTTCGTGCGTATTGACCGTCGCCGCAAACTGCCTGCGACCATCATTCTGCGCGCACTGAACTACACCACTGAGCAGATCCTTGACCTGTTCTTTGAGAAAGTTAATTTCGAAATCCGTGACAACAAGCTGCAGATGGAGCTGGTACCGGAGCGCCTGCGTGGCGAAACCGCCTCCTTCGACATCGAAGCTGACGGCAAAGTGTACGTTGAAAAAGGCCGCCGTATCACCGCGCGGCACATTCGCCAGCTGGAAAAAGACGATATCAAACATATCGAAGTTCCTGTTGAGTACATTGCCGGTAAAGTTGCGGCTAAAGACTACGTTGATGCTTCTACCGGCGAACTGATTTGCCCGGCGAACATGGAACTGTCTTTGGATCTGCTGGCCAAACTGAGCCAGTCAGGCCACAAGCGTATCGAAACGCTGTTCACCAACGACCTGGATCACGGCCCGTACATTTCTGAAACCGTACGCGTCGACCCAACCAACGACCGCCTGAGCGCGCTGGTTGAGATCTACCGCATGATGCGTCCTGGTGAGCCACCAACACGCGAAGCAGCCGAAAGCCTGTTTGAGAATCTGTTCTTCTCTGAAGACCGCTACGATCTGTCTGCGGTAGGTCGTATGAAGTTCAACCGTTCTCTGCTGCGTGAAGAGATTGAAGGTTCCGGTATCCTGAGCAACGACGACATCATCGAAGTGATGAAGAAGCTCATCGATATCCGTAACGGCAAAGGCGAAGTGGATGACATCGACCACCTCGGCAACCGTCGTATCCGTTCCGTAGGCGAAATGGCGGAAAACCAATTCCGTGTTGGCCTGGTGCGTGTTGAGCGTGCGGTGAAAGAGCGTCTGTCTCTGGGCGATCTGGATACCCTGATGCCTCAGGACATGATCAACGCCAAGCCAATCTCTGCGGCAGTGAAAGAGTTCTTCGGTTCCAGCCAGCTGTCTCAGTTCATGGACCAGAACAACCCGCTGTCCGAGATTACGCACAAACGTCGTATCTCCGCGTTGGGCCCAGGCGGTCTGACCCGTGAGCGCGCGGGCTTCGAAGTACGTGACGTACACCCAACCCACTACGGTCGTGTGTGTCCAATCGAAACCCCTGAAGGTCCAAACATCGGCCTGATCAACTCCCTGTCCGTGTACGCACAGACTAACGAATACGGCTTCCTTGAGACTCCGTATCGTCGCGTGGTTGACGGTGTTGTGACCGACGAAATTCATTACCTGTCTGCTATCGAAGAAGGTAACTACGTCATCGCTCAGGCGAACACTAACCTGAACGAAGAAGGCCGTTTCGTAGACGACCTCGTTACCTGCCGTAGCAAAGGCGAATCCAGCTTGTTCAGCAACGACCAGGTTGACTACATGGACGTTTCCACCCAGCAGGTGGTTTCCGTCGGTGCGTCCCTGATCCCGTTCCTGGAACACGATGACGCCAACCGTGCATTGATGGGTGCGAACATGCAACGTCAGGCGGTTCCAACTCTGCGTGCTGATAAGCCGCTGGTTGGTACCGGTATGGAACGTGCTGTAGCCGTTGACTCCGGTGTTACTGCCGTAGCTAAACGTGGCGGTACCGTTCAGTACGTTGATGCATCCCGTATCGTTATCAAAGTTAACGAAGACGAGATGTACCCAGGCGAAGCGGGTATCGACATCTACAACCTGACCAAGTACACCCGTTCTAACCAGAACACCTGCATCAACCAGATGCCTTGTGTGTCCCTGGGTGAGCCGATCGAACGTGGCGACGTGCTGGCAGACGGTCCGTCTACCGACCTCGGTGAACTGGCGCTTGGCCAGAACATGCGCGTAGCGTTCATGCCCTGGAACGGTTACAACTTCGAAGACTCCATCCTCGTATCCGAGCGTGTTGTTCAGGAAGACCGTTTCACCACCATCCACATTCAGGAACTGGCTTGTGTGTCTCGCGACACCAAACTGGGGCCAGAAGAGATCACCGCTGACATCCCTAACGTGGGTGAAGCTGCGCTCTCCAAACTGGATGAATCCGGTATCGTGTACATCGGTGCTGAAGTGACCGGCGGTGATATTCTGGTTGGTAAGGTAACGCCGAAAGGTGAAACCCAGCTGACGCCAGAAGAGAAACTGCTGCGCGCAATCTTCGGTGAGAAAGCGTCTGACGTTAAAGACTCTTCCCTGCGCGTACCAAACGGTGTTTCCGGTACTGTTATCGACGTTCAGGTCTTCACCCGCGATGGTGTGGAAAAAGACAAACGTGCGCTGGAAATCGAAGAGATGCAGCTGAAGCAGGCTAAGAAAGACCTGTCTGAAGAACTGCAGATCCTCGAAGCGGGTCTGTTCAGCCGTATCTATGCTGTGCTGGTTTCCGGTGGTGTTGAAGCTGACAAGCTCGACAAACTGCCACGTGACCGCTGGCTGGAACTGGGCCTGACCGACGAAGAGAAGCAAAACCAGCTGGAGCAGCTGGCAGAGCAGTACGACGAGCTGAAGCACGAGTTTGAGAAGAAACTCGAAGCTAAGCGCCGCAAAATCACTCAGGGCGATGACCTGGCACCTGGCGTGCTGAAAATCGTGAAAGTGTATCTGGCCGTTAAACGTCAGATTCAACCTGGTGACAAGATGGCAGGTCGTCACGGGAACAAAGGTGTTATCTCCAAGATCAACCCGATCGAAGATATGCCATACGATGAAAACGGCACGCCGGTAGACATCGTACTGAACCCGCTGGGCGTACCATCTCGTATGAACATCGGTCAGATCCTGGAAACCCACCTGGGTATGGCTGCGAAAGGCATTGGCGAGAAGATCAACGCCATGCTGAAACAGCAGCAGGAAGTCGCGAAACTGCGCGAATTCATCCAGAAAGCGTATGACTTGGGTACAGACGTTCGTCAGAAGGTTGATCTGAATACCTTCACCGACGAAGAAGTTCTGCGTCTGGCTGAAAACCTGAAAAAAGGTATGCCGATTGCTACTCCGGTATTCGACGGTGCAAAAGAGTCGGAAATCAAAGAGCTGCTGCAACTCGGCGGTCTGCCATCTTCTGGTCAGATTACCCTGTTCGACGGCCGTACCGGTGAACAGTTTGAGCGTCAGGTAACCGTAGGTTACATGTACATGCTGAAACTGAACCACCTGGTTGATGACAAGATGCACGCGCGTTCTACCGGTTCTTACAGCCTGGTTACTCAGCAGCCGCTGGGTGGTAAGGCTCAGTTCGGTGGTCAGCGCTTCGGTGAGATGGAAGTGTGGGCGCTTGAAGCATATGGCGCTGCATATACCCTGCAGGAAATGCTGACCGTTAAGTCTGATGACGTGAACGGCCGTACCAAGATGTATAAGAACATCGTGGATGGCAATCATCAGATGGAACCGGGCATGCCGGAATCCTTCAACGTTCTGTTGAAAGAGATCCGTTCGCTGGGTATCAACATCGAGCTGGAAGACGAGTAATCGTTGCTCAAAAGGTCCAGGGTGCCCGGCTAACGCCGGGCATCACAGAGTGCTAACTCCGACGGGAGCAAATCCGTGAAAGACTTATTAAAGTTTCTGAAAGCGCAAACTAAAACCGAAGAGTTTGATGCGATCAAAATTGCTCTGGCATCGCCAGACATGATCCGTTCATGGTCTTTCGGTGAAGTTAAAAAGCCGGAAACCATCAACTACCGTACGTTCAAACCAGAGCGTGACGGTCTGTTCTGCGCCCGTATTTTTGGGCCAGTGAAAGACTACGAGTGCCTGTGCGGTAAGTACAAGCGCCTGAAGCACCGTGGTGTCATTTGTGAGAAGTGTGGCGTAGAAGTTACCCAGACTAAAGTTCGTCGTGAGCGTATGGGCCACATCGAACTGGCTTCTCCAACTGCCCACATTTGGTTCCTGAAGTCTCTGCCATCTCGTATCGGCCTGCTGCTGGATATGCCGCTGCGTGATATCGAGCGCGTGCTGTACTTTGAATCTTATGTTGTTATCGAAGGCGGGATGACCAACCTCGAGCGCCGTCAGATCCTGACTGAAGAGCAGTATCTGGATGCGCTGGAAGAGTTCGGCGACGAATTCGATGCGAAGATGGGTGCGGAAGCTATTCAGGCCCTGCTGAAGAGCATGGATCTGGAGCAAGAGTGTGAAACTCTGCGCGAAGAGCTGAACGAAACCAACTCCGAAACCAAACGTAAAAAGCTGACCAAGCGTATCAAGCTGCTGGAAGCGTTCGTTCAGTCTGGTAACAAACCAGAGTGGATGATCCTGACCGTTCTGCCGGTTCTGCCGCCAGATCTGCGTCCGCTGGTACCGCTGGATGGTGGTCGTTTCGCAACCTCAGATCTGAACGATCTGTACCGTCGCGTGATCAACCGTAACAACCGTCTGAAACGTCTGCTTGATCTGGCGGCTCCTGACATCATCGTACGTAACGAAAAACGTATGCTGCAGGAAGCGGTAGATGCCCTGCTGGATAACGGCCGTCGCGGTCGTGCCATCACCGGCTCTAACAAACGTCCTCTGAAATCTTTGGCCGACATGATCAAAGGTAAGCAGGGTCGTTTCCGTCAGAACCTGCTGGGTAAACGTGTTGACTACTCCGGTCGTTCTGTAATCACCGTAGGTCCATACCTGCGTCTGCATCAGTGCGGTCTGCCGAAGAAAATGGCACTGGAGCTGTTCAAACCGTTCATCTACGGCAAGCTGGAACTGCGTGGCCTCGCGACCACCATCAAAGCTGCTAAGAAAATGGTTGAGCGTGAAGAAGCTGTCGTTTGGGATATCCTGGACGAAGTTATCCGCGAACACCCGGTACTGCTGAACCGTGCACCAACTCTGCACCGTTTGGGTATCCAGGCATTTGAACCTGTTCTGATCGAAGGTAAAGCTATCCAGCTGCACCCGCTGGTTTGTGCGGCATATAACGCCGACTTCGATGGTGACCAGATGGCAGTACACGTTCCACTGACGCTTGAAGCTCAGCTGGAAGCGCGTGCGCTGATGATGTCTACCAACAACATCCTGTCCCCAGCGAACGGCGAGCCAATCATCGTTCCTTCTCAGGACGTTGTATTGGGTCTGTACTACATGACCCGTGACTGTGTTAACGCCAAAGGCGAAGGCATGGTGCTGACTGGCCCTAAAGAAGCTGAGCGTATTTATCGCGCTGGCCTGGCCTCTCTGCATGCGCGCGTTAAAGTGCGTATCACCGAATACGAAAAAGATGCTCAGGGCACATTCGTTGCGAAAACCAGCCTGATCGACACCACCATTGGTCGTGCGATTCTGTGGATGATCGTACCGAAAGGTCTGCCTTTCTCCATCGTCAACCAGGCGCTGGGTAAAAAGGCCATCTCTAAGATGCTGAACACCTGTTACCGTATTCTGGGCCTGAAACCGACCGTTATTTTTGCGGACCAGACGATGTACACCGGCTTTGCTTACGCAGCGCGTTCAGGTGCATCCGTTGGTATTGATGACATGGTCATCCCGGAGAAAAAATACGAGATCATCAGCGAAGCGGAAGCTGAAGTTGCTGAGATCCAGGAACAGTTCCAGTCCGGTCTGGTTACCGCTGGCGAACGCTATAACAAAGTTATCGATATCTGGGCTGCGGCGAACGATCGTGTATCCAAAGCGATGATGGATAACCTGCAAACCGAAACCGTGATTAACCGTGACGGCGTCGAAGAACAGCAGGTTTCCTTCAACAGCATCTACATGATGGCCGACTCCGGTGCTCGTGGTTCTGCAGCACAGATTCGTCAGCTGGCCGGTATGCGTGGCCTGATGGCTAAGCCAGATGGCTCCATCATCGAAACGCCAATCACTGCGAACTTCCGTGAAGGTCTGAACGTACTCCAGTACTTCATCTCCACTCACGGTGCTCGTAAAGGTCTGGCGGATACCGCACTGAAAACAGCGAACTCCGGTTACCTGACTCGTCGTCTGGTAGACGTTGCCCAGGATCTGGTCGTTACTGAAGACGACTGTGGCACCCTGGAAGGCATCACCATGACGCCAGTTATCGAAGGTGGCGACGTTAAAGAGCCGCTGCGCGATCGCGTACTGGGTCGTGTGACTGCTGAAGATATTCTGAAGCCTGGCACTGCGGACATTCTGGTTCCACGCAACACGCTGCTGCACGAACAGTGGTGTGATCTGCTGGAAGCTAACTCTGTTGACAGCGTGAAAGTCCGTTCCGTAGTAGGTTGCGAAACTGACTTTGGCGTGTGTGCTCACTGCTACGGTCGCGACCTGGCACGTGGTCACATCATCAACAAAGGTGAAGCTATCGGGGTTATCGCGGCACAGTCCATCGGTGAACCTGGTACACAGCTGACGATGCGTACGTTCCACATCGGTGGTGCGGCATCCCGTTCTGCTGCTGAATCCAGCATTCAGGTTAAGAACAAAGGTAGCATCAAACTCAGCAACGCTAAGTCGGTTGTGAACTCCAGCGGTAAACTGGTTATCACTTCTCGTAACACCGAGCTGAAACTGATCGACGAATTCGGTCGTACCAAAGAGAGCTATAAAGTGCCTTACGGTGCTGTGATGGCGAAAGGTGATGGCGAGCAGGTTGCCGGCGGTGAAACCGTAGCAAACTGGGATCCACACACCATGCCGGTTATCTCGGAAGTGAGTGGTTTCATTCGCTTTACCGACATGATCGACGGCCAGACCATTACTCGTCAGACCGACGAGCTGACCGGTCTGTCCTCTCTGGTCGTTCTGGATTCTGCTGAGCGTACTGCGGGTGGTAAAGATCTGCGTCCTGCTCTGAAAATCGTTGATGCTAAAGGCAACGACGTTCTGATCCCTGGCACCGATATGCCGGCTCAGTACTTCCTGCCGGGTAAAGCGATTGTTCAGCTGGAAGATGGTATTCAGATCAGCTCCGGTGACGCCCTGGCGCGTATTCCACAGGAATCCAGCGGTACCAAGGATATTACCGGTGGTCTGCCACGCGTTGCTGACCTGTTCGAAGCCCGTCGTCCGAAAGAGCCGGCAATCCTGGCTGAAATCAGCGGCATCATTTCCTTCGGTAAAGAAACCAAAGGGAAACGTCGTCTGGTTATTACCCCGGTAGACGGTAGCGAGCCATACGAAGAGATGATTCCGAAATGGCGTCAGCTTAACGTGTTCGAAGGCGAGCGTGTTGAACGTGGTGATGTTGTTTCCGATGGTCCAGAGTCTCCGCACGACATCCTGCGTCTGCGTGGCGTGTACGCTGTAACTCGTTACATCACTAACGAAGTACAGGACGTTTACCGTCTGCAAGGCGTTAAGATTAACGATAAACACATCGAAGTTATCGTTCGTCAGATGCTGCGTAAAGCCACCATCGTTAACGCAGGCAGCTCCGACTTCCTGGAAGGCGAGCAGGCTGAATACTCCCGCATTAAGATCGCTAACCGCGAACTGGATGCGAACGGCAAGATCAACGTGACCTTTGCACGCGATCTGCTGGGTATCACCAAAGCCTCTCTGGCAACCGAGTCCTTCATCTCCGCGGCATCGTTCCAGGAGACCACTCGAGTGCTGACCGAAGCAGCCGTTGCGGGCAAACGCGACGAACTGCGCGGCCTGAAAGAGAACGTCATCGTGGGTCGTCTGATCCCGGCCGGTACCGGTTATGCGTACCACCAGGATCGTATGCGTCGCCGTGCAGCGGGTGAAATCCCTGCGGCACCTCAGGTGACTGCTGAAGATGCTTCTGCCAGCCTGGCAGAACTGCTGAACGCAGGCCTGGGCGGTAACGACGAGTAATCGTGCGATACGCCTGAAATAAAAAACCCGCTTCGGCGGGTTTTTTTATGCCTGAAACTGACTAAATGCTAATTGTTGACGATGTGCCCAGGAATAGACAAAAACAAATGCCCGCGATGCGGGCATTTTAGGGTCGGGCAAAGAGGGCTTATTTCACCAGCGGCAGGCGTCGGTAAAGCTCAATCATATCGGTAGCCAGATCCTGAATGACCATGGCGTTCATCAGGTGGTCCTGAGAGTGAACGGTAATCAGGTTTACCGGCAGTTTGCCGGAGCCTTCATCCAGGCCAATCAGCTGGGTCTGGATTTTATGGGCGTGTTTCACGAATTCGTGTGACTCTTCCATTGCCTTCTCGGCACCCTCAAAGTCACCTTTACGTGCCAGCTGCAGAGCAGTCAGGGCCTGGCTACGTGCGCTGCCGGCGTTGACCAGCAGTTCCATAATAATTGATTCTAAATCTTCCACATCTTACTCCATCATTTTCAGGGCTTTATCAAGCACCACGTCGCCTTTCATCAAACCGTAATCCATCATGTCGATAACGGCGACTTTTTTACCCAGAGGATCGGCAAGGGCCTGAAGTTTGGCCTGCTCATATTTCACCTGCGGACCAAGCAGAACGATGTCGGCGCGTTCGATGTTCTCTTTAAACTCTGCCACGGGCACAGCCTTGATTGAGACCTCGATGCCTTTCTTTTGTGCGGCATCAACCATACGTTGAACCAGAATGCTGGTCGACATACCTGCAGCACAACACAACACGATATTTTTCATAGTTCGCTCTCAATGTCCGAAGGATACAGAGATATTTATCCGGCAGAGGGGGCGGCAACAACCGCTTTAACCCGATTGTGTGTCAGGTATCACAAAAGAAACCGTAGAAAACTGAAACCGGTTACATTTTTGCTTTTTCTCGAAGAATCAAGACGGCAGTTGTGAAGGCGGAGCGGCATGAGGAAGCGTTTGCTGCCGCTCCGGTCAGTCATCTGCGCTGACCGGAGGACAGTATTTGAACGGCAAAGAAGCGGCAACGACCGATCGATGTTCTTTCGGCAAACACCGAAACTTATCCTTTCCCTTGCCGTGTGTTACATCAGGATTGCGCGTTTCTTCCCAGAAAATGATCCCAGTCCTTCCAGACCGGCTGCAAACCTGAGTGACGGAGCGCGGCGGCAACTTCCTGCGGCGTTCGGCCATCGTGTGGGGCAAACTGCTCAAGTTCCGGGTGATTATCGGCATAGCCGCCGGGCTGTGTTTTCGAAAACGCGCTGACGTTGTTAATCGCCAATGGGATCACGTGGTCGCGGAACCACGGTGATTCTCGGGTAGAAAGCGACAATTCCACGTCCGGCGCAAGCAGGCGGAACGCACAGATCGTCTGCACCAACTGTTGCTCAGTCATGATTGAGGCGGGTTCTACGCCGCCGGTGCACGGGCGCAGGCGCGGGAAGGAGACAGAATATCGGCTTTGCCAGTAGCGCTGCTGTAGCCAAAGCAGGTGTTCGGCCACCATAAAACAGTCGGTGCGCCAGCTGCCCGACAGCCCAATCAGCGCGCCAAGGCCGATTTTATCGATACCCGCGCGGCCCAGCCTGTCGGGTGTTTCCAGCCGCCAGAAGAAATCCTGCTTGTTGCCTTTCAGGTGGTGCTGGGCGTAGGTCGCCGGGTGATAGGTTTCCTGGTACACCATCACGCCATCAAGCCCGAGGGTTTTGAGTTCGGCATACTCATACTCGTCCAGCGGCTGGACTTCCATGTGCAGTGAACTAAAGCGGCTGCGGATAGCCGGCAGATGCTGGCGGAAATAATCCATGCCGACTTTGGTCTGGTGCTCGCCGGTCACCAGCAAAAGGTGTTCGAACCCCAGGGCACGGATAGCCGCGCATTCCCGCTCAATCTCCGCTTCATCCAGCGTTTTGCGCTTAAGCTTGTTGCTCATGGAAAAGCCGCAGTAAGTACAGTCGTTGGCGCACAGGTTAGAGAGATAGAGCGGCACGTAAAAACTGACCGTGTTGCCGAAGCGCTGACGCGTAAGCTGCTGCGCCCGCTGAGCAAGAGGCTCCAGGTAACGGCTGGCGGCAGGGGAGAGCAAAGCCATCAAGTCTTCTCGCGTCAGGCGGGAGGCGTTAATCGCGCGTTCGACATCTGCCGCCGTTTTACCGTTAATTTTGAGGGAGATATCGTCCCAGTCCAGCTGACGCCAGCGGTCGGTGAAGGTTTCTGCCATCAGGCATTCTCCTCGCTAAACTGCAGGAAACTGGTCAGCGGGCTGGAGGCCTGAGCCTGCTGGTGGCGAGATCCTAACCCGGCCTGTGCCGCAAGGCTTCCGGCTTCCACGGCCAGGCGAAACGCCTGCGCCATTTGTACCGGGTCACGGGCGACCGCTATGGCGGTATTGACCAGCACGGCAGAAGCCCCCATTTCCAACGCTTCGGCTGCATGGCTTGGGGCACCGATCCCCGCATCGACAACAACAGGCACGCGGGATTGCTCAATGATGATTTCCAGCAGCGCACGGGTTTGCAGACCCTGATTTGAGCCGATGGGCGCGCCGAGCGGCATCACGGCCGCACAGCCGGCTTCCTCCAGAAGTTTGCAGAGCACGGGATCGGCGCCGCAGTAAGGCAGCACCACAAATCCCTGTTTGACCAGAGCGTCGGCGGCCTTCAGCGTTTCAATCGGGTCCGGGAGTAAATAGCGGGCATCAGGATGAATTTCCAGCTTAACCCAGTTTGTTCCCAGCGCTTCGCGGGCAAGCTGGGCTGCAAAAATAGCTTCTTCTGCCGTTTTCGCCCCGGAAGTATTGGGCAGCAAATGCACGCCCGCCTGCTGGAGTGGCTGAAGAATGTCATCACGATGGCCACGTAAATCCACGCGTTTCATCGCCATGGTGACAAGCTGTGAGCCAGAAGCGCGAATCGCGTCGATCATCATCTGGCTGGAGGAGAATTTTCCGGTGCCGGTGAACAGGCGGGAGGAAAAGGTTTTATCGGCAATCTGTAACATGTCAGCCCCCGGCAATTGCCTGAAACAGCAGAATGGTATCGCCCTCGCGCAGCAGATAATTGCTCCACTGTTCACGTGGGATGATAGTTTGATTAACGGCCAGTGCCGCGCCAACTTTGCCCTGATCAAGCTGGGCCAAAAGGGCTGCGAGCGTCAGGCCGGCCGTACATTCCAGATATTCATCGTTAAACTGAATGCGCATCGCGACCTCCGCAGACTGGGCAGGTGGCTGATTTTTGCATCGCCAGAGTGCGCCAGCTATGTTGCCGGGCGTCAAACAGGCGCAAAGCGCCAGCAGCAGGCGTCATGCCGGTAAGTAATTTAATGGCCTCCAGCGCCTGAAGAGTGCCCATCACGCCCACGACCGGGCCGATGACGCCGGAGGTGCGGCAGTTGCGTTCAGGTTCACTCTTGTCAGGCCAGACGCAGCGGTAGCAGCCATGCTCCCAGGGCGGTGTCAGGACCATCATCTGGCCGCCAAAACCGACGGCGCTTGCGGTGATAAGCGGCGTATTCCCGGCCACGCAGGCGGCGTTAACCGCCTGGCGGGTTGCCATATTGTCGCTACAGTCCAGCACCACGTCGGCTTCGTGCACGGCTTCTGTCAAAGAATCCCCCGTCAGCCTCTCTGTCAGCGAAACAATTTTTACGCCTGGGTTAAGGCGCTGCAAATGCTGGTGGGCCGCCGAAGATTTCGGGCGCTCAATATCTTCTGAGGTGAACAGGATCTGGCGCTGGAGATTGCTGATATGCACCCTGTCATCGTCCGCGACGATAAGCTTGCCTACGCCAGCGGCGGCGAGATACAGCGCGGCAGGTGAACCTAAGCCGCCCAGACCGACGACCAGCGCCGTGCTGGACAGCAGTTTTTCCTGCCCTTCAATCGCCACGTCTTCCAGCAGTAGCTGGCGGCTATAGCGCATAAAATCCGCGTCATTCATCGCCAGTTCCCGCCAGGTCGAGTAGCTTCGCCGTGGCGATGCGCCAGTCGGGAGCCTGTGTAATGGCGCTGACGACGGCGACGCTGCCCACGCCGGTGGCTAAGACGGCAGGTACGCGATCGATGCTTATTCCGCCGATGGCGACGGTGGAGTAATCACCCAGCGTCTGAATATGTTCTGCCAGCTTATTCAGCCCTTGAGGGGAAGAGGGCATCTGCTTGGTTTGGGTAGGGAAGACATGGCCCAGCGCGATGTAGGACGGGTTTGCACTTAAGGCGCGATCCATTTCCATGTTGTCGTGGGTTGAAAGCCCCAGACGCAGTCCGGCTTCGCTTATCGCCGCCAGGTTGGCGACATCCATATCTTCCTGGCCGAGGTGTACGCCGTAGGCACCGTGTTGGATGGCCAGTCGCCAGTAATCGTTAATGAACAGGCGAGCGTTGTAGCGTTCGCCCAGCGCAATGGCTGCGATGACGTCGGCTTCAACGTCTGCATCGCGTTTGTCTTTAATGCGGAGCTGGATAGTCTTGACGCCTGCCCCGAGGAGACGTTCGATCCATTCCACGCTGTCGACGACCGGATAAAGGCCCAGTCGGCGTGAGGTGGCAGGGAAAGTGAGTCTGGACATTATGCTTCCTCTTGTCTGAGATAAATTTCGCCGCCCCGGGCGCGAAAGTGCTGGGACATATCTTCCATGCCAGCATCTCTCGCCTGTTTTGCGGCGTAATCGCGCACTTCCTGGGTGATTTTCATGGAGCAAAACTTAGGGCCACACATGGAACAGAAATGCGCGACTTTGCCGGATTCCTGCGGCAACGTTTCATCGTGGTAAGCGCGGGCGGTGAAGGGGTCTAGCGCCAGGTTGAATTGGTCTTCCCAGCGGAATTCAAAGCGTGCTTTGGACATTGCGTTGTCGCGTATTTGTGCGCCGGGATGCCCTTTGGCCAGGTCCGCGGCGTGAGCGGCAATTTTGTAGGTAATTAGTCCCTGCTTAACATCCTCTTTGTTCGGCAGGCCGAGGTGCTCCTTCGGGGTGACGTAGCAAAGCATCGCGCAGCCAAACCAGCCGATCATGGCGGCGCCAATGCCGGAGGTGAAGTGGTCATAGCCTGGTGCGATGTCGGTTGTGAGCGGGCCAAGGGTATAGAAAGGCGCTTCGTGACAATGCTCCAGTTCTTCGGTCATGTTGCGGCGAATCATCTGCATCGGCACATGCCCCGGGCCTTCAATCATCACCTGAACGTCGTACTCCCAGGCAATTTTGGTCAGCTCGCCCAGCGTATGCAGTTCGGCAAACTGCGCTTCGTCGTTGGCATCCTGAATGGAACCCGGGCGTAAGCCATCGCCCAGAGAAAGGGAAACGTCATAGGCGGCGCAAATTTCGCAGATTTCACGGAAGTGCTGATACAGGAAGTTTTCCTGATGATGGGACAGGCACCACTTCGCCATAATCGATCCACCGCGCGACACGATCCCGGTCAGGCGCTGCGCGGTCATCGGGACGTAGCGAAGCAGCACGCCCGCATGAATGGTGAAGTAATCCACGCCTTGCTCTGCCTGCTCCAGCAGCGTGTCGCGGAACATCTCCCAGCTCAGGTCTTCGGCGATACCGTTCGCCTTCTCCAGCGCCTGGTAGATGGGCACCGTGCCGATGGGCACCGGGCTGTTGCGCAGGATCCATTCCCGCGTTTCATGAATGTAGCGGCCGGTGGAGAGGTCCATCACCGTGTCTGCCCCCCAGCGAGTGGCCCACACCAGCTTCTCCACCTCCTCTTCAATAGAAGACGTGACTGCCGAGTTGCCGATATTGGCATTGACCTTCACCAGGAAATTGCGGCCGATAATCATCGGCTCTGATTCCGGGTGGTTGATATTGGCGGGAATAATCGCTCGCCCGGCGGCGACTTCATCGCGGACAAACTCCGGCGTGATGTTTTCCGGCAGGCGGGCCCCAAACCCTTCGCCGGGATGCTGGTGGCGCAGGACGGCATCACGAATACGCTCGCGCCCCATATTTTCGCGAATGGCGATGAATTCCATCTCCGGGGTGACAAGGCCTTTGCGGGCGTAATGCAACTGGGTGACGCATTGCCCGGCTATTGCCCGGCGAGGTTTGGACTGAGTTTCAAAGCGCAACTCGTCCAGGCCGTCGTCGGCAAGACGCGCTTTTGTGTAAGCGGAGCTGCGGTCACCCAGCGTTTCGCTGTCGCCGCGGTCGTCGATCCAGGCGCTGCGTAGGGGATTTAGCCCGTTTAACACGTTTATGGCGATGTCGGGATCGCCATAGGGGCCGGAGGTATCGTAGACGGGAACCGCCTCGTTCGGCTGATATTGCGGGGCATCTTTGCTCCCGCCGGTGAGCGTTGGGCTGAGTTGGATTTCGCGCATCGGGATGCGGATATCTTCACGTGACCCGATCAGATAGATGCGTCGGGAGTTGGGGAAGGCGGTGCCTTCAAGCGTGTTGATGAAGTGTTGGGCGGCGGCGCGCTGTTCGCGGCGGCCAGGTTTTTTTTCAGATGCAGACATAGCTCATTCCAGGTTTAGTCAGGATATGGCTTGTCAGGACAACGGAAGGAGTAATGGATATGGGCCGCCCGAGAACGGGTGTACCCAAAGACAGAATTACTCTTGTTCCCTTCGCAGGTTCTAACCTGATCAGGTTCCGCGGATCCCGAATTAACGGTCTCAGCCGGTGCATAACGCACTCGGCACTCCGACAAGAATGATCCCACCTTGCGGTGGGAAAGTTGTAAATTACTCGTTAATAGCTAACAACTCAAGCTGGACTTGCCAGCCCGGCAGGATCGCTGGCGCTGCCGTCGAGGTTGTTATCAATAGCCAGGAGGACTAGTTTATCTTCAAGGGTGAAGCGGGACTCCAGGCACTCGCCAATCTCCGACAGCGCCTGCTGAAACTCGACCCAGCTGTCGCGGTCGATGGCGTTTTCCAGATGGGAATCGTAGAGATCCATGATTTGCTGGGTGTTGGCTTCCAACTGAGGGTAGAGCTGGGCTGTGCTTAGCAGCGGGCTGCTGCCTTCCAGGTTGCTGATGATTCGCTCGTAGATACTGAAATGACCGGAAGAGAGGTAATCCACCAGGCCGTGGCAAAAATTGTCTAACGCTTTTTCGTCGAGCGCGGTGTGCGATTCCTTGTTAGGCTTGATCCCGACCATGTTGTAATAGGCGACCAACAGGTGCTTACGGGCCTGCAGCCAATGGTCAACTAACTCATTACTACCACCAACGCGCTCAGTCAGATTGGCTAACTGGTTCAGCATGATTGAGACTCCGTGAGTTAAAAGATTGAACGCAAACTAACCCAAAAAAGTAAAAACTAATTGTTTATATCAGTGAACACGGGGATGTGCACCAGGTTATGGAACGTGTTATTCAAAACTTAGATCATGGTTGGTGGATAGTCAGCCATGAGCAAAAAATATGGTTGCCTCAGGGTGACTTACCTCACGGCAGCGCGGAAGAATTTCAACTCGCAGGCAGCCGCGCCCTGGATATCGGTGAGTGGGAAGGTGAGCCCGTCTGGCTGATTCGTGAAAACCGCCGCTCGGATATGGGCTCGCTGCGTCAGCTCCTGGATCGCGATGTGGGCCTGTTCCAGCTGGCCGGGCGAGGTGTTCAACTGGCCGAGTTTTATCGCTCGCATAAGTATTGCGGTTACTGCGGCCATGAAATGCACTTCAGCAAAAGCGAATGGGCAATGCTCTGCGGGCACTGCCGGGAACGCTATTACCCGCAAATTGCCCCCTGCATTATTGTCGCTATTCGTAAGGATGATCATATCTTGCTGGCTCAGCACACGCGCCACCGCAACGGCGTCTACACCGTGCTGGCCGGGTTTGTCGAAGTGGGCGAAACGCTGGAGCAGGCGGTGGCTCGCGAAGTCATGGAAGAGAGCAGCATTCAGGTGAAAAACCTGCGCTACGTGACTTCCCAGCCCTGGCCGTTCCCGCAGTCGCTGATGACCGCATTCATGGCGGATTATCACAGCGGTGAAATCAAGATTGACCCGAAGGAGCTGCTGGATGCGGGCTGGTATCGCTATGACCAACTGCCGCTGTTACCGCCGCCGGGCACCGTGGCGCGCCGCTTAATTGAAGATACCGTCGCCCTGTGTCGCGCGGACTATGAATGATAGACTGCGGCGATACAGCTAAAGGAAAGGTAAACATGACTGAACTGAAGAACGATCGTTACCTGCGCGCCCTGCAGCGCTTGCCGGTAGATGTCACCCCTGTGTGGATGATGCGCCAGGCAGGGCGTTATCTACCGGAATATAAGGCGACGCGCGCTCAGGCGGGTGACTTTATGTCGCTATGCAAAAACGCCGAGCTGGCCTGCGAAGTCACTCTGCAACCATTGCGCCGTTACGCGCTGGATGCGGCGATCCTCTTTTCGGACATTCTGACCATCCCGGATGCGATGGGGCTTGGGCTTTACTTTGAAGCGGGGGAAGGCCCGCGCTTTAGCTCCCCGATTCAAAGCCTGGCCGACGTTCAAAAGCTGCCGATTCCCGATCCGGAAGGCGAGCTGGCATACGTGATGAACGCGGTGCGCACCATTCGCCGTGAACTGAAGGGCGAAGTACCGCTGATTGGCTTCTCCGGCAGCCCGTGGACGCTGGCCACTTATATGGTGGAAGGCGGCAGCAGCAAAGCCTTCACCGTGATTAAGAAAATGATGTTTGCCGACCCGAAAGCGCTGCACCTGCTGCTGGATAAGCTGGCGCAGAGCGTGACGCTCTACCTGAATGCGCAAATTCGTGCGGGCGCGCAGTCGGTAATGATCTTTGACACCTGGGGTGGCGTGCTGAGCGGGCGCGATTACAAAGAATTCTCGCTCTACTACATGCACAAAATTGTCGATGGCCTGCTGCGTGAAAACGATGGCCGCCGTGTACCGGTGACGCTGTTCACCAAAGGCGGCGGGCAGTGGCTTGAAGCGATGGCGGAAACCGGCTGCGACGCACTGGGCCTCGACTGGACAACGGACATTGCAGATGCACGTCGTCGCGTAGGCCATAAAGTCGCGCTGCAGGGCAACATGGACCCTTCCATGCTCTACGCTCAGCCGGCACGTATCGAAGAAGAAGTTGCCACCATTCTGGCTGGTTTCGGGCAGGGGGAAGGGCACGTCTTTAACCTTGGGCACGGCATTCACCAGGACGTTCCACCAGAGCATGCCGGCGTCTTTGTGGAAGCCGTGCATCGCCTGTCCGCGCAATACCACCAAGCTTAAGGTAGCAAGAGATGGATCTCACCATACTGCGAGAGCAACAGCTGGATCTGGCCTCAAAGGTGATCCGCGAAGATCGTCTTGACCAGGATCCGCCGCGGTTGATCGCCGGGGCCGATGTGGGGTTTGAACAAGGCGGAGACGTCACCCGCGCGGCCATCGTTTTGTTGAGCTACCCGTCTCTTGAGTTGGTTGAATATCAGGTGGCAAGAATTGCCACCACCATGCCTTATATCCCCGGCTTTTTATCCTTCCGCGAATATCCCGCGCTGCTTGAGGCGTGGGGTATGCTTTCGCAGAAGCCCGATTTGGTGTTTGTGGACGGACACGGCATCTCGCATCCCCGTCGTTTAGGGGTTGCCAGCCATTTTGGGCTGCTGGTGGATGTGCCGACGATTGGCGTGGCGAAAAAGCGGCTGTGCGGGAAGTTTGAACCGCTGGGGGACGAGCCCGACGCTCGTGCGCCGTTGATGGACAAAGGCGAGCAGCTGGCCTGGGTCTGGCGCAGTAAAAAACGCTGTAATCCTTTGTTTATTTCTACCGGGCACCGCATAAGCCTCGACGGCGCATTAAAGTGGGTGGAGCGCTGCATGGCCGGCTACCGTTTGCCGGAGCCAACCCGTTGGGCCGATGCCGTTGCCTCCGGGCGCCCGGCTTTTAAGCGCCTGCAAGCAATCGGCAGGTGATTCAGGTAAACTGCCGCTAATTTTCCGTCTTTGAGACATCGTCATGTTACAGAACCCTATTCATTTACGCCTGGAGAAGCTGGAAAGCTGGCAGCACGTCACCTTCATGGCTTCTTTGTGCGAGCGTATGTACCCGAACTACGCCATGTTTTGCCAGCAAACTGGCTTTGGCGATCCTCAGCTTTATCGCAAGATCCTGGACCTGGTTTGGGAAACTCAAACGGTAAAAGACGCCAAAGTGAACTTTGATAGTCAGTTAGAGAAACTTGAAGAGGCAATTCCTGCGACTGACGACTATGATATTTACGGTGTCTATCCGGCGATTGACGCGTGCGTGGCGTTGAGTGAGCTTATTCACTCGCGTCTCTCGGGTGAAACGCTGGAGCACGCAATCGAAGTCAGTAAATGTTCAATCACTTCGGTGGCGATGCTGGAAATGACTCAGGCCGGTCGTGAAATGACCGACGAGGAGTTGAGAGCAAACCCGGCGGTAGAAGAAGAATGGGACATTCAGTGGGAGATTTTCCGGCTGCTGGCGGACTGCGAAGAACGCGATATTGAGCTCATTAAAGGGCTTCGTGCTGACCTCCGTGAGGCCGGCATCAGTAATATCGGTATAAATTTGCAGCAGTAAGACAGTAAAACGTGACATACAGTCTGATTTGTCCTCCCTGGAGGCTTCCAATTAACCCCCCGTCTGGTCTACATTTGTGGGGCGAATAAAAGTGGCTATCGGTGCGTGTATGCAGGAGAGTGCTTTTTAGGCATTTCCGTCGCACTCGATGCTTAGCAAGCGATAAACACATTGTAAGGATAACTTATGAACAAGACTCAACTGATTGATGTAATTGCTGACAAGGCTGACCTGTCTAAAGCACAGGCTAAAGCTGCTCTGGAATCCACTCTGGCTGCAATTACTGAGTCTCTGAAAGAAGGTGATGCTGTACAACTGGTTGGTTTCGGTACCTTCAAAGTGAACCACCGTGCTGAGCGCACTGGCCGCAACCCGCAGACCGGTAAAGAAATCAAAATTGCTGCTGCTAACGTGCCGGCATTTGTTTCTGGTAAAGCACTGAAAGACGCGGTTAAGTAAGTTAACGCGTGTCAGTGAACAGTTTTAACAGAGGGGCGTTTACGCCCCTTTTGTCCGTCTGGCGTCCGCTGCTGGCGCTGGCGGGTGTTCTGGTGCTCACGGCATGCAGCAGTAACAAACTCCCTCCTTTTACCGCTACCGGCTATGTTGCCGACCAGGGCGTGGTGCGCATCTGGCGAAAAGACAACGCCGATGAATCTACCCATATCCTTACCGCGTTTAGCCCGTGGCAGCACGGCGCCACCAGCACCGGGGAATACCGCTGGCAGGGCGACAAACTGACCTTTATCGAACTCAATATTCAGGGTAAGCAGCCGGAGCATGTCAAAGTCCGCTTTGACGACCACGGCGACTTGAGCTTTATGCAGCGGGAAGTGAATAGCCAGAAGCAGCAGCTTTCTAACGATCAGGTGGCTTTGTACCAGTTCAACGCCAATCGTATTCGTGAGACTAGCGAAGCGCTGCGCATCGGCCACGTTGTGCTGCGCCAGGGGCGCTGGCACCAGAACGGCACGGTAACGACCTGCGAAGGCGAAACGTTATCGCCAAAGCTTGATAGCGCCTCCCTGAGCCATATAGCGCGCCGTCAGAGCAACTCCTCCCTTGACGTCAGTATTGCCTGGCTTGAAGCCCCGGAAGGTTCACAGCTGCTGCTGGTGGCGAACCAGAACTTCTGCAGTTGGCAGCCTAAGCCTGGCGATTTCTAGGTATAAAAAAACCGCCACGCGGGCGGTTTAGTGTGTACTGTCGGGATTACTTCGCGTTTTCACGCGCAATGGCGCGATAACCGATATCCGAGCGGCTGAAACTGCCTTCCCAATGAATCTCTTTTTTCAGCTCCAGCGCGCGCTGTTGCGCTTTGGCTACCGTTTCGCCCAACGCAGTCACGCATAACACGCGCCCGCCGTTGGTGAGCACACGGTCATCTTCGCTGAGCTTAGTCCCGGCGTGGAACACCTTGCCATCGGCCACTTCTTCCAGTGGCAGACCATGGATAACGTCGCCGTTACGATAGTCGGCCGGATAACCGCCCGCCGCCAGCACGATCCCTAGAGCCGGACGTTCGTCCCACTTAGAATCTTTCTCATCCAGCTTGCCATCACAGGCAGCGAGGCACAGCTCGACCAGATCTGACTGCATACGCAGCATGATGGGCTGAGTTTCTGGATCGCCGAAGCGGCAATTGAACTCAATCACCTTCGGATTACCCTGCTTGTCGATCATCAATCCGGCATACAGGAAGCCCGTGTAGGTATTCCCTTCGGCAGCCATACCGCGCACGGTTGGCCAAATCACGCGTTCCATGGTGCGCTGATGCACTTCGTCAGTCACAACCGGAGCGGGAGAGTAAGCACCCATGCCGCCGGTGTTTGGGCCAGTATCGCCGTCGCCAACGCGTTTATGATCCTGGCTGGTGGCCATCGGCAGAACGTGCTCGCCATCTACCATCACAATAAAGCTGGCTTCTTCGCCATCGAGGAACTCTTCAATAACAATACGGTGACCTGCATCGCCAAACGCGTTCCCCGCCAGCATGTCATTGACGGCAGCTTCCGCTTCTTCCAGCGTCATCGCCACAATAACGCCTTTCCCTGCGGCCAGGCCGTCGGCCTTGATCACGATCGGCGCGCCTTTCTCTCGCAGGTAAGCCAGCGCAGGCTCAACTTCGGTAAAGTTCTGGTATTCCGCCGTCGGGATATTGTGGCGAGCCAGGAAGTCTTTGGTAAAAGCCTTCGAGCCTTCCAGCTGTGCAGCCCCTTCGGTAGGCCCGAAGATTTTCAGGCCAGCGGCGCGGAAGGCATCCACCACGCCAATCACCAGCGGCGCTTCCGGACCGACGATGGTTAAGTCGATGTTTTCGTTCTGCGCAAAGCTAAGCAAAGCTGGAATATCTGTCGCGCTGATAGCAACGTTCTGCAGCGCTGGCTCCAGCGCGGTACCTGCGTTACCTGGTGCAACAAATACAGTACGTACTAAAGGGGACTGAGCCGCTTTCCAGGCCAGCGCGTGCTCGCGCCCGCCGTTACCAATAACTAAAACTTTCATCTATAAACGCTCCGGTAATTAATGGCGGAAGTGGCGCATATCGGTGAAGATCATTGCGATCCCATGCTGGTCGGCGGCGGCAATGACTTCATCATCACGAATGGAACCGCCCGGCTGGATCACACAGCTCACGCCAGCTTCGGCGGCGGCATCAATCCCATCGCGGAATGGGAAGAAAGCATCAGATGCCATAGCAGAACCTTTTACTTCCAGGCCTTCATCGCTGGCTTTGATACCGGCAATTTTTGCGGAATAGACGCGGCTCATCTGGCCTGCGCCTATGCCGATGGTCATATTGTCACGGGCATAAACGATGGCGTTGGATTTAACGAACTTCGCCACTTTCCAGCAGAACAGCGCGTCATGCAGTTCTTGCTCGGTCGGCTGACGTTTAGTGACTACGCGCAGATCGCCTGCTGTCACCATACCCAAATCACGATCCTGAACCAGTAGGCCGCCATTGACGCGTTTGAAATCGAGGCCAGCCGTGCGTTTCTGCCACTGGCCGCAAATCAGGACGCGAACGTTCTGTTTGGCCGCGGTGATCTTCAGCGCTTCTTCGCTGGCGGATGGGGCGATAATGACCTCGACGAACTGGCGAGAAATAATGGCCTGTGCGGTTTCTGCATCCAGCTCACGGTTGAAAGCGATGATGCCGCCGAAGGCAGAGGTTGGATCGGTTTTATAAGCCAGATTGTAGGCTTCGAGTACGGAACCGCTGACGGCCACGCCGCAAGGGTTGGCGTGTTTAACGATAACGCAGGCTGGTTCGTCGAACTCTTTCACGCATTCCAGCGCCGCATCGGTATCCGCGATGTTGTTATAGGAGAGCGCTTTGCCCTGAACCTGGGCCGCGGTTGCCACGGATGCTTCTTTGATTTCTTCTTCTATATAGAAGGCGGCCTGCTGGTGGCTGTTTTCGCCATAACGCATATCCTGCTTCTTAATGAAGTTCAGGTTTAGCGTGCGTGGGAATCGCCCGGCAGGATCTTTGCTTTCGCCGTGATAGGCCGGAACCAGGCTACCGAAGTAGTTAGCGATCATACTGTCGTAGGCCGCAGTGTGTTCGAAAGCTTTGATCGCCAGATCGAAACGGGTTTCCAGCGTCAGGGATCCTTCGTTCGCGTCCAGCTCGGCAACGATCGCCTGGTAGTCGCTGCTCTTTACTACGATCGCCACATCTTTATGGTTCTTGGCTGCGGAGCGAACCATGGTTGGCCCGCCAATGTCGATGTTCTCAACCGCATCTTCTAAAGAGCAGCCTTCGCGGGCAACGGTCTGGGCAAATGGATAAAGGTTAACGACGACCATATCAATAGGAGAGATGGCGTGCTCCGCCATGATGGCATCGTCCTGACCGCGACGGCCCAGAATGCCGCCGTGAACTTTCGGGTGCAGCGTTTTGACGCGTCCGTCCATCATCTCCGGGAAACCGGTGTAGTCGGAGACTTCGGTTACCGGCAGGTTTGCTTCTGCCAGCAGGCGGGCGGTTCCGCCGGTGGACAGCAGCTCCACTCCACGTTGGGAGAGGGCCTGAGCGAATTCGACGATACCGGCTTTGTCAGAAACACTGAGCAGTGCGCGGCGTACAGGACGACGTTGTGACATGGTTTTATCCCTTGGCTTTGGTTCGCATATAGAAGAGCGTTAGCTGAATTTTAGTCTTCACCTTAGTTCTGGCGGCGCAGAAAAGGGAAATTAAGGAAAAGAAGAGACGAAAACTCAGCTAACGCCCCCATCGGGGGTGTCCATTTTATCGCGGTGCATTGTAGCGAAAACGTTTGCGTCGCGCTCGCGAATTTTAAGTTCAAATCCGGATTGTGGATAAGTCTGTGTGCAAAAGGGTATAAGGCGGGGTTTTGCTGTGGAATGCAGCAGTCAGTCATTTTTCTGTCATTTTAGTGTTGCAGCGCCGGGAGAACTCCCTATAATGCGCCTCCATCGACACGGAACATGTGAACAACATCACAGAGTAACGGCGGCGATGAGAGTGAAAAATCCTGAAATTAAGGATTGACTCTGAAAGAGGAAAGCGTATTATACGCCACCTCGAGTTAGCAAGCGAAAGCGCCTAACTCACTGCTCTTTAACAATTTATCAGACAATCTGTGTGGGCACTCGCAG
>NZ_JBBCMI010000031.1:0-39710 GCF_037152415.1 Cedecea sp. AS113 | reverse complement strand
TTTCAAGCCGGAGGAACAGCCACGCGGGCACGTCAGCAAGCTGACGCACCACGCGCCCGGAAATCACGCGCTTCCCGTCGCCCAGCGCCGGAAAGCCCGCTCACCGGGACAGGCTTAAACGGGCAGCTGTGCGGCGTTAAATTCCGTGGATGTTGGGCTTAGCAGGGAGGGGGTCGGCGCGTTGCCTGGTCAGCTGGCGTGGATGTGTGTTTGATGGTTGCCCTGATTGCGTGAGGTGGTAGTGGGCGCGTTGATCTGGTTTAAGGGGAGCAAAGCCCGGCGATTGTCGAACGGAGTTCACACAGCCCCGGAGCAGTCGCCTTTCATGCCCTTTCGGGCATAAAAAAAGAGGTGATATTTATGAATTCACGCTTGATAAAGCACGTTATAACGTGTAATATTATTTACATGGAAAGCGCGGTGCTTTCCCGTAAAGGCCGAACGGCCAGGAGTATATTATGTCTTCTCTGCAATTTACTAACGGTTCCGTTTCTGTGGGGGATATTTTCGCTTCCTCTTGGGGATATGAGCAGACAAACGTTAGTTTTTACCAAGTGGTTAGCATTCATGGGAAAGCTACGGTTTGTGTTCGCCCAGTGGATTCTGAAGTAACATATATTAATATGCAGGGGTATGTTATACCTAAGCCAAATATTTTTGTTGGCGAAGAGATTATAAAACGAAGAATTAAAGATTATGCTTCCTGCCCATTAATTGTAATTGAAGAATACGAGCGGGCTTATAAAACTGATCCAACAGAAAAACATGAATTTTCATCTTATTGCTGAATATTATAGGGGGTGCGCCCCTAATCATTTTTCTTTGGAGGTTCTATGTCTGTTAATTCTTTCGTCCCAGCTATTGAAATTAAATATCATCGCCGCCGCTGGCGTATTATGGTTGGGTGTTCCTGCCTAGGCTCATTTCGTTCTGAAGAGGCTGCACAAGAGAGCCTGGAGAAAAACAGAGCATTTTATGAATACTGGTCAGGGTCTGCCTCGGTTCAGGCAGAAAACACCGCTCCAGTGGTCGTGGAGGTTAAATATTAGATCCCCATGTTAAGCCCGGTTAAACCGGGTTTTTTGTCATTTTTTTCTAAAAACTCTTGCTGATGCACGTTATAACGTGTAATATTGTTTTTATGGAAAGCGTGGTGCTTTCCCTAAAGGCCGAACGGCCAGGAGTTTTAAATGAATATTCAGGAAGCATTAAATGTATTTGGTTTATCCGGTGAATTAACCAAAGAAGAAATTAAGAAAGCCTACAAAAAAGCCTCGCTGAAACATCACCCGGATCGGAACAAAGATAATCCGATTGCTGCGGAAATCATGAAAGCAATTAATGCAGCATTTGATTTTTTGATGGCTAATTTCGAAAAGGTTAATCAATACCAGTCAACTGATGATAATGCACGTTATGACTATGGCGAGGAGTTGGAACGAGTATTAACAGAATTAAATAATCTTCCAGATATTATTTTTGAGGTTATTGGTAACTGGGTTTGGATCTCTGGCGATACCAAAACGCATAAAGAAGCATTAAAAGCGTTAGGGTGTAAATGGGCGTCGCAGAAAAAGCAGTGGTTTTATCGCCCGGAAGAACATAAATCCATCCGCAA
The DNA here is from genome assembly GCF_037152415.1 of Cedecea sp. AS113. Classification (NCBI taxonomy): domain Bacteria; kingdom Pseudomonadati; phylum Pseudomonadota; class Gammaproteobacteria; order Enterobacterales; family Enterobacteriaceae; genus Cedecea; species Cedecea sp. AS113. The sequence goes on along the minus strand of NZ_JBBCMI010000031.1, from coordinate 38,092 downwards.
CCGTAAAGAGCATTCAATGGATGAAATCCGTGAAATGTATGGCACTTATGGCCAGCGTAAAGCTGATGGGCGCAAATCTGTAGAGCGCCGCGCCTGATGCCGTGGGGGGCGCAAGCCCTCCATTTTAAAGTTGCAGGGGGATTATATGGAAAAAACCTTTTTTGCCCGTTATGAAGCTGTTTTTAACCGGGTTTGTACCTTCCTGGGCGATGGCTGGAAGATAGACAGACGTACAGAGGATGCATACCGGATAAACTTGGTAAATCCGGCCTTACGGCATTACTCCATCGGCGCACGTCTTGAAAAAGATCGAATTCATTTGATTGGAGGTGTCCGGTCTGTGCGTAGTTCTGGCGGTTACTCCGCTTGTACGGTGTCCCCCATGCGCGAACCTTGGGGAATTGCTCAGGATATCCGCCGTAAAATTTTGCCTGATGCTGAAAAGCAAATCGCGTATTTCGAAGCTGACCGCGCCGGGGCGCAAAAAGTTAAGGATGAACGGCAGATTTTAATCAACCTGGTCGGGCAGCTGGTCGAGGTGCAAAACTATGGTGGTTACTATGATGTGCTGTGCCATATCAAAACCCCCGGAGGGATTACAGGGGATGTGTGTGAGATGTACGGCGAAGCATATAGGCTTAAGCTGAGCGATCTCAGCAAAGACCAGTTAATCAAAGTGATTGGATTTTTATCAACACTGGAGCGTTGACAGTTAGCCGTGGGGGGATGCCCCCGCGGCCTACTGTTTGGGTGCTCTGTTTTAGGAGTGTGAAGGTATGAAAGATCTGTTTTTTGTTAGGCGTCGGGGCGAAACGTCCCGGATTACGCAGTCGCTGGCGGTGCAAAGTGACGGTATTAAGTACCGACTTCAATATCTGGTGCTTGATCGGACGAACCCGACGAAAGCAGAACGAGCATCTGGGGCTAAAGAGGAACGTATCGAGGTACTTAATCAGGAGTTTTTCCTTAATGTTGGCGACTTTATCCGGGTAAGCGACTTTCCGTTACCAAAACTAACACGAGAATTTATTCGTTTTCTAAAGGGGTCTCAGGAACATGGATCTGAAAGCTGATTACAGAGGCGAACTGGCGCAGCGTGCGCGGGTGTTTCTGAACTACACACAAAAGGAAATGGCTGCTTTGTTCGGGCTATCCCTTCGATCCTGGCAGGATAAAGAACAGAATACTAATCGCGTGTCAGTCAGTGAAACATATATGCTTTTACTGCTACTGAATGAGCATCCTGACTATCAATTGTTGCCTCGTATCGATGATGTTAAGACCCCTGCTCAGCATGCAGCAAAAATTGCCGTTGAGCTGGCGCAATGTCTGACTGAGCGTGTACCACTTCCAACTAAAGTAGTAGAGCTGGAAAATGCTCTGAATGCGGCAATCCTGGCGTTTAGGGAGGATTTTGTAGCCGATATGGATCAAGGACAAGGTGACTTATCTCCGCTGGCCGTGTTGTCTAAAGAACTTGAAAAGGCCAGAAATCAAATCATTTCTCTGGAGTCAGATAACAGCAAACTGCGGGCTGAACTGTCTAAAAAAGCTTGTTAATCAGGCTCCCTTCGGCTCCCCGTCCACAGGCCGGGTCGTCTGCCACACTTCGCTAACCTGATGGCGTTTGCCATCAGGCAAGCTACGCCGAACCCGCTTACGGTTTCGGGCTATCGCTAGTGTCAGATAGCAAAGACCAATCAGTTATTCCTTCTATCGATATGTTACAGATTCAAAAAAACTGACGTATCAACTCTTCACTTAACCTTCTGTTTTTCATGACCTCGCACGCTCGCCGGCGAGCTGCTTCAGCGACCTTTCAGCTGTTATATAGTCTTGGGATTATTCAGCAAAATTGAGTGAGACTTAATGGTGCAGTTTCAAGCCGGAGGAACAGCCACGCGGGCACGTCAGCAAGCTGACGCACCACGCGCCCGGAAATCACGCGCTTCCCGTCGCCCAGCGCCGGAAAGCCCGCTCACCGGGACAGGCTTAAACGGGCAGCTGTGCGGCGTTAAATTCCGTGGATGTTGGGCTTAGCAGGGAGGGGGTCGGCGCGTTGCCTGGTCAGCTGGCGTGGATGTGTGTTTGATGGTTGCCCTGATTGCGTGAGGTGGTAGTGGGCGCGTTGATCTGGTTTAAGGGGAGCAAAGCCCGGCGATTGTCGAACGGAGTTCACACAGCCCCGGAGCAGTCGCCTTTCATGCCCTTTCGGGCATAAAAAAAGAGGTGATATTTATGAATTCACGCTTGATAAAGCACGTTATAACGTGTAATATTATTTACATGGAAAGCGCGGTGCTTTCCCGTAAAGGCCGAACGGCCAGGAGCTAAAAAATGAACTCTTTTGAATACCTTCGCCTCTCTCGTTTCGATGTTGTATTTCTTGCCAAAAATTGCAATAACGAAACTATTCAGTGTCATTTCCATACGAATGCTCTTAATGAGTGTGATGCTGCTTTTATATTTGGTCAGCATAACCAAAACAATGATTATGCAATTCTTCGGGTTGAGCAACTCAATTAATACTAATTCCCGCCTCTAAATGGGGCGGATTATTTGAGGAATGGGAAATGGAATTAACAGCGCTTGCCTCGTTGAAACGTAATGTTAAGTTTTGGATTGAACAATGTGGTTGTAATGAAAAACAAATCATTGCAAATATTAAAGGTTGGTATAATTTCGCTTATTCACCAAGCGAACAAGAGAAAGCAAAGGAGGAGATTCTAAAAATTTTCATGAAATAATCTTGGGGTGGTATCAGGTTGCGCTAACAACCTGATACCGCATGACAAAGTAATTACTGGGGTAATCATTATGCCAATGACCAAAATTGTAAACATCGCTGATGCACTTGTAAAGGGTTGGGAGGTAAAGATCCCGGCGATGAAAGCCCATGAATGGGATGAGTTACGGTGGTGGTTGGAGCATCTCAGAGGGTATGCTCACTAACCAAACGGGCGGGAGAAATCCCGCCAATAATGGCATTGGTTGTTTCATTTTTTGTGCGCTATAATTATGCACATAAACTATGCGCAGGAGGTTATGATGAGAACGAATGTAGCCGAGAAAAAACGTAGTACAAACGTGTACTTAAATGCTGGTCTACTTGAAGAGGCTAAAGAGCTGGACTTGAATGTTTCCGCGATATCTAACCAGGCGCTGGAAACTGCTGTCAGAGAACGCAAGCGTGAACGTTGGATCGAGGAAAACCGCGCGGGTATCGAGGCGTTAAACAGCTTTGTGGAAGAGGTGGGTATTTTTTCTGATGATGAAAATTTCGGGGTGATTTAGTGAAACAGTTTGCAGTTTACAAAAATAAATCCCGGAACAAACAAGCATACCCGTATTTTATTGATGTACAGGCAGATATGCTTGCACACCTTAATACTCGCTTGGTTATGCCTTTAACGCAGAAAGCCAACTCTAATTCGCAGGTAAAAGCGTTAACGCCAGTTATTACAATCGAGCAGATCGATTATGTAGTGCTGGCTACCATGATAACGACAACGGATGTAAAAAATCTGAAAGCTGAAGATGCAATTATGGATGCTTCACATTTACGCGATCAATTGGTTTCTGCTATTGATATGATGATTTTAGGTATTTAAATTTTTGCTGGTCTGGTAGACATTTCATTAACCGTGGGGGTGTGTTTGCGCTACCTTTCCAGCAAATCCAAATGGATGAGAATGCTTAAATATTAGAGAGTAAGGGGGTAGGATATGTTTTATGCTTATGTGACGCTTTCTATGCTTGGTGTACTTACCTGTATGAATACAGATGGAAAAATCTGTGTCACTTCCGCTCTTTTAACACTGTTTGCATGTATGATGATGTGGTATGAATCCTTGTCATTATAGATTTTTAAGAACGGAAAAAGAGGTTGATATGGTAGGCGAAGGAATTAATACTGTTCGTGTGAATGGTGAAGTGAAACATATTTCTGAATTAGACCCGGCAACATTAAGCATTGAGTGGTCTAAGTTGAAAAACGAAAACTCCGAACTTTATCGATGTATCAAAGAAGCTAATTCAGGTTGGCGCGGTTTCATTCTTCGATTAATTGGTGTCAGGCTACCTGATGGAAAAACTATTTGCATCCGTGGCATTAATTCCAGAAACGACTCAATTTACCCGGAATGAGGCGTATTATACAACTGTGCATTAATAATATAAGGTGAATAACATGAATGCTAATGAAAAAGTGACTTTAACACTGGAGTTAGACACAGAAGTAGCTTGGGCGCTGGCGCAGTTCTGCAAGCGTACAGCGCATTCGGATTGTGCTGTACGCTCCACCTCAGAAGATGAGGCGTATCTGATGATGGATGGTGTGAACGCCATCATGCACGGACTGGCAGAATCGGGGATTAATCCCCGCTAGCAGAGAAGGAAACAACAGTGAAACCAATATTGTATGTTGTTACAGTGGCTTTGTTAGTCTCCGGGTGTGACCAGGTAAAAAGTGCGATTGATAACGTGATGAAGGATTACGGCCAAGAACCTGCTATAGCAATATCACCGGGGTATGAGATAAATAATCACGGACACAAAAGTAAAGTGTATGGCTTCAGCGAGTGCCCGCAATCCGTTTTAAGAAGTCTTATTAGGGAAACTGGTTGTATCATTGTTAATCCAGATGACCAAGCCGTATCAGTGTTTATTGGCGATGGGGAAGTACCCCACCAAACTGCTACAAATGAAATTTGGATTGTAGAACGTCACGGCGAATTCCCCAATAATGCCATTCGATTCAAACGCCCGGATAACTCCTATGTCATTCCCTTTGGAAAATAATTGAGAAGAAGATAATTATGAAATTCATAGCTATATTAACGATGACATTAGCGGCAAGTTTTACTGCTTCAGCGACGGGTATTCCGCTGATTAATCCAGGCGCACCCATTAAGGTATCTGAAACCAATAGTTATCGTTGTGGAGCGGATGGTAAGGGGTACATTCTGGATGATGGCAAGTTGCAACCTCTTATTTATTCTGGCGTTGCTGTCACATGCCATGATGATAATCTCTGGTTTGAAGGGCGCTCGTTAAGTTTTATGGATATTGTCGCTTTGGATGCAAAAGATATTACTGCGGCCAAAGAAGCACTATCGAAATAACCTAGGGGTAATAATGATGGATTTTAACGATAAAGAGTTGGGCTGGGTGCTTGCGCTGGGGAGTGTTTGTGTCGTTCTGTGTGTGCTGTTAGGGCTGGTCATGCTCGCACAACAGCTATTTCCCGGAGTCTTCGGGTGAACCCCTGTTAACGGTCATGTAATACCGCTGTATTACCGCTGTATTACATGACCCTTGCCCCTCTTAACGGCTATTTCTTCTCTCCGCTGCCACATCGGCAATTATCAAAAATTCCTGCTGTAAAAATTTATCCGTTGGCAGATTTTCTTTTACGTAATCATTCAGTTTCAGCCAGCTTCGCATCAGATTCAGATCAACGTCCAGCTCACCTAAATCCTGCTGATTCCATTTTGCCACCTGCGAGGCATACCAGGCCGCCGAGTGAAACGGCCCCTCTTCTTCTTTCTCCAAATCTTTATACATATCGTAGCTTTTCCCCCGGAACGTCAGCCCCCTGACGTCCGGCTCGTTATCAATTTCAAAATCCAGCCCCTGCGCTTTTTGCAGATAAATAGTCAGGACTTCCCACGGTTTAATATTGGTGGCCTCATAGGGAAAATATTTAATCATGCTCAGGCGCACCATGACATACAGATCATGTGCGTTAAATATTGGGTTTTTCATTTTAAACATGACGCTCATTGTCTCGTTCCTTTTATTAACTGGCGGTGTCCTTCCACCTTACCGGATCGGGGCGCGTTGTGGAACCGTCCGGCGCGGCGCAGCTTCGGCACGTCTGCCCGGTTCGGGTTTACTATCAGTTTACCGAATTGCGCCCCTGCCCCGTTCCGTTCAGATTTTCTGACCAACTTTTTTCTGACGTCGATTTTACTAACTAGCTGTTTTTTCTCATTTCATGTTCGCCCTCGATGCCGCTGCAGGACGCTGGCCAGCTGCTGCCGGCGACGCGGTCGCAGCTGTAATCATTCAGCCTCACTGAAGAAGATTTTCCCCCGCCGCCACCGCCGCTGCGTCACGCGGCAGTGCTACAATGGCGCAGCCCGGACAGGTCAGGGAGCCGATTAACCAGGGGTGGTTGTTCCCGCCCTGCCCTTGTCCGGGCAATCGGCTTTTATTCCCTGTAAGGAAGTTTCCCCGAATGACCGATCACCTTTAAGCCGGGTTTTTCTCCGCGACGTGCCTCGCCCTCTCCCCTATCATTACGTTAAAACGATAACGTAACGCCTGAGCGCGGAGATTAAAAAATTGAGCACTCATCCCGCCGAACTGAGCCAGATTTCACACAGCGCGATCAGCCGCATCGCCACCCCCCGGATTGATTTTGCGCTGGCGCTTGCCGTTCGCCAGCTGGCGAACCGTCAGGCCGACAAACCAAAGTACCTGCTGGAGCCGGAAATCACCGTTCTGCTCGCCCAGGGCTTTAGCGATCTGCGTAAACGAATGTTCTTTGATGTGTTGTGGAATACCGGCGCTCGACTGAGTGAAGCGCTGGCCGTCACCCCGGACAATATTCACACCGGGGAGCGCTGGCCGTCGCGCCCGTTCGTGTCGCTCATGACCCTCAAGCAACAGGGTAAACCCGGACGGCCACCGAAGGACAGTTACCGCGATGTGCCACTGTTTGATGAAGGTTTTACGCTGCGGCTTCGCGATCACCTGGACACGTTCTGTAAATTCAGGACTAAGCGCGTCTGGCAGGTCACGGACGACACGATCCGTAACTGGCTGAGTGACGCGGTCACGCGCTGTGAAAGTGAGGGAATACGGTTTTCTGTCCCCGTCACTCCGCACACGTTCCGGCACAGCTACGCGATGCACCTGCTTTACTGCGGTATCGAGCCGCTGACACTGAAGAAACTGCTCGGCCACCGGAGTTTTAAAAGCACGCAGGTGTACCTTGATGTGCTGGCACTGGAGGCCGATGTTGCCGGGCGCTATGCTGTCCGTTTCGGCATGGACAGGGAAGAAGCCGCAGCCCTGCTTTATAATGCGAAAAATATTGGTGTGTAACGTTATACACTATTTACATCTGAGGAGATTATGCAGTATAACTGTATGCAGATGTTCAGCAGAATTCACACACGCTTTAACGGTGTGTAACGTTATACATTAATGAGGTGTCTATGATCATTCTCGTTGGAAGCCATAAGGGCGGTGTAGGAAAATCCACTATCTACATCCATATACTGATGTGCCTGATTCTTCGCAGTGGTAAGCGCGTTGCTGCACTGGAGTGTGATGATCAGCATAGTGTAAAAGACTGGCTTGAAGACCGCAGGGCGCAAGGAATACAACCGGATGTGGATTACTACGAGTGTTACCATGATATCCCGGCGATGGCTCGGAAGCTTGATAAAAAATATGACATTGTACTGCTCGATGCACCAGGGCGTAGATCGCCGGAGTTCAGTAAATGCCTTGCGGTGGCTGATCTGTTTATCTCTCTGGTTAACCCTTCAGCTCAGATTGAAATCAACACGCTCGGCCTGATGGTTGCCGATGTGTTCCAGTATCAGGCATCGGTCAACAAAGGTCTGAAAGCGGTACTGGTTATGAACAAGTGCGATACTCATCCGTCAGATATTGATGCTTCTAGTTTCCGTAAAGATATCGAGGCCGATCAGGAGAACTGGATTCCCGTTGCCCGGCAGCGTCTTTATCAACGTAAATCCTATTATCGTTCCTACAATGAAGGGTTATCTGTACATGAGTTCAATGACCGCAAAGGGAACCAGGCGCGGGGGGAAATTGAGATGTTACTGAGAGAGCTTGAATTGCTGGCCGCTTAACTAAATTTATTGGTGTGTATCGTTATACACCAATATGAGGAAATTATGAGTAAACGAACTACAAAGCTGAAGGTCAGTCCGGCGCTGAGGAATATCGATGAACACAAAACGTTGCGTGAGTTGGTTAGTGAAACCAGTCACCGTCCGACATCGGGCAGCGTGATCACCCGCGTCAATTTTCCGTTACTGGAAGAGGATATTGCAAAGTTTGACCAGTACAGTGAGGAGAATCATGCGATGCGTGTCAGTGTGCTCAGGGCAGGATTAAGGGCGCTGGAAATGCTGGGAGAGGAACAACGGTCTGATCTTATCCGGGAAGCCGAGTTTAACCGACCTAAGACCGGACGTAAACCGGTTAAAAAATAATAGTGTATAATGTTATACACTATTTATGGAGAGAAGATGGCACGTAATATCATTGCTCATTGGGCGCACAAGTATCTTTGCTCAAAGTCATCAAGGCATGGGTTTTTGAATGAATATATGATCGCCGTAAAGAAATATGAGCAACAATACCTATATCCGTGGATATTAAATAACCCATTTATTTTGTATTGCATTTACAATGCAGTAAAACGAAATATCCGAGGGGCTGCGTGAGCAGCCTTTTTTATGCCCGTAGGGCATGGAAGCCGCCAGAAATGGCACTGGTGAACGCTGAAGGTGAGGGGCGGCGATGCCCGCCCGTAAGGGCGGTTACAGTTTCCCGTTCTGCGCCATACTCCCCCCTCCCTGCAAAGCCCATTGCGGCCTTTCAGACGGTGATACAGCTGCATAGCGTCCGTAAGCCCGGCTGAGCACGCAGGAAGACGCCAGAGCGGCTTTCTGCGGGTGATTTGTCCGGGTGTTGGGGGTTCTGGTCGTTTACGGCCAGAAATCCCTACAGACGCGTTTCTACTTAAGCTAAGGAAACTTAAATTCGAGTCATTATCTGCACTATGCAGACAATTAGGGAAAGAAATGTAATCCCAGACATGAGGATCATTGCGATTAAGCTCTTTTGACTGATAAATGTACTGTTCCCTTTTATGTTTTCTACCTTATTAGATAACTGGTTTAATTTGCTATTTACATCATTGATATTATCAGATATTGCCGCGCTAATATGCTGTCTTAATTCAAGCTTGGCTTCGTCAAGTTGATTATTTAATACAGCCCTATGTTTTTCAGCGATGTATTTATAGCTCGATTCAGCTTCTTCTACCGCAGTAGCGAGTTTTTCGATGCCAACTTCCAGTTCACCAGGCATATCTTTAATTGCTTTTCTAACTTCCTGAAGATGTTCACTCAAAATATCAGGAATTTCCTTGATTTTTTCTTCAAGGTTCACATAGTCTTCAAGTAATGCCTGAATTTTCAGGTCTTTTAATTCTTCAGACAATGATTTAGCCATTTTATTCACCTGAAATTATTAAGGGTAAGCTATACTTACCCTTATTTGTTTATGCCAGTTTTAAATTATCAAATGCGATATCAAGATCTGAATTGAATCCATTCATCAACATTTTGACTGCTCGCAGATTAGAGAGTTCCTGTCTTTCTTCCTTCGACGCAGCGGCTCGGATTAAGCTACGGAAATCGCGATCGTCGCTATATACATCATCATATTTTAATCCAGATTTTGTTAAAAGATTAAATATATTGCTGTTATAAACAACAGCAGGATTTTTCCCCGCTATTTTTTTGCTGGTCTTATCTGATAAAAATATGGAGTATTGTTTTTCAATAGATGTGTCTTTATCAGCGAAGTTGTAAATTACTTTAATTCTATCCTCGTCTACACCCATATCTAATAGATTGTTTATTGTTGCAATAGAATCCCTTTGCTGTTTGTCTTGAACGGTAACAGGAACAATGAAGTAATCAATCAAATCATGACTTCCTTGGTATTCTTGCATCTGAACCATAAATTGCTCAATGTTAGATGAGCCTACGTCAATGATTGTGCAATCTACATCATCGATACGTTTAATTATTTCATCATAATCTTTCGCTGATAATCTCTCATCATTTGTGCCATCACTATTGATGGTCTCTACTCTGATGATCTCAGACTCTGGAAGTCGAGGTTTAAGAACAGTCTGGCAGATAGTAGATTTACCAACATTACCGCTATTGTTGAGAACTGCAATTTTCAGGTACATAAATATCCTTAGTTTTTAACTTCATAATTTGTAATTAGGGTGCCTAATCTAACCTTATTAGGCGCGTTCCATTCTTTAATTTGCTCAAGAGGTACACCTTTTTCGATAGCTCTTTTGGCTATCCTTTCCTGACGATAACAAACCTCCATATACTGACTCAGTAGATCATCTGTAATCTGATGGGGGTTTTCATCTGGTGTATCCTCTGAAGCGTTTACCTGTGTATTGACTTTTAATTTTTCTTTAGGTTTCGGAGTTGGGACATTCTGGCCTCCATTACAATATTTTTTTACATACCGTGTGAATTGAGGGTAACTCATTTCAAGCGCCTTACTGTCTTTGAAAGACTCGTATATTTGCTTGAGTGTTTCGCCCAGCTTTAACCGCGCATCGATATCATTCAGCAGCGGCATGAATGTGCTTTTCCCCGTTCTAGGGTTGTTTCGCCAGTCTGACATGATCAAAGCCTCATTGTTAGATTGGCTGAACTCTATCATTTTTCACACCTCCAGTGCAACTTAGTGCAAAACAGTGAAAATATCACCGTGTTTATGCAATTTAGTGCAACGCAGTGCAATCGTCAATTGTTTTTATGCAAAATAGTGCAATTTAGTGAAATATCGGCTACAGTGGTTAAAAGATAGAGGCACGTGACCGATGTTTACAAACTGCTTCGCAGTTCGTAAAATCGTCGTGCCAAAGGGGGTGCCCCTTTGAAACCCCGCTGCGCTCGGCGGTACTTGTTCATGTTGTTGTTGTCCTTACTGGAGGCGTCATATGGCAGAAAAGAAAAACAAGGATAAGGTCGTCGCCTTTAGGTTATCCCAGGAAGACTTCGTACAATTTGAAGAAAAGCTGGCCTCTTCAAATATGAAAAAGTCTGAGTTTTTTCGTGAAGTTTTTCTAAACGCCAACGTTAATATTACATTAAAAGCAGCTCCATCTAAAGATCTCGAACGCCTTACTTTCTTGTTTAATAAGGCGAGTAATAATCTAAATCAATTAGCGCATCAAGTTAATGCCGCTCACCTCGAAGGGAAAGTATCTGAGCGACTTTATAAATCCATTAATAACTCTCTTGTTGATATCCGACATTTATTAATGACGGGGGTGTCTGATGTTGATTAGAGTCAGTGGCTATAATAATGGTGGTAAAGAGTATTTGGAAGAGGGGCGAAAAAACGGCAGGGAGTTAAGCCGTGATGAATTAGATGAAAGGGTTATTCTTGATGGTGATTTGGGATTAACACAAATGGTCTATCAACAAATCCCTGATAAGGGACAAGAGCGTTATGCTACCTTTACTTTATCATTTCGTGAGGATGAAATCCCAAATGAAACATTGCTTGAAATCACGAAGGAATTTAAACAGTTTTTAATGTACGCATATGAAGAAGATGAGTATAATTTCTATGCGGAGGCACATCTCCCAAAAATAAAAGAAACTATTGATAAAAAAACTGGTGAAAAGATTGAAAGAAAACCTCACATTCACATTTTTGTTCCGCGAAAAAATTTACTGACGGGTAAAGAAATGAATCCCCGAGGAATGTTTGACTCGAATGTAAAATACTTTGAAGCTTTCCAGGAATACATTAATCAGAAGTATAACCTTGCTTCACCTCGCGAACATGTTCGAGTAGACCCTACCAATGTTGCTGATGTTTTGTCTCGTTATAAAGGCGATGACTTCAGAACTAAAAACCAAGATTTTAAAAAGCAGTTAGTCGCAGATGTTATTGAAAAAGATATTACTACTCGCGAGGGATTTTATGCTCATGTATCCACTTTTGGCGAAACCAAGATTAGGAATAAAGGGAAAGCTAATGAGTACATAGCTGTTAAGCTCCCAGAAGATAAAAAGTTTACGAATCTCAAAGAGACAATATTTCATGATGATTTTATCGTTAATCGTGAAATAAAAAAACCACCATTGGATAAAGCTGTTATCAGTGCGCGGTTTGCAGAATGGCCTCAGCGTGCAAAAGAAATTAAGTATGTTAGTAAAGCTACACCAAAATTCAGGCAGCTTTATAAGGATGCTAATGCTGAACAAAAGATAACGATGTTGGCACAAAGACAAAATGAATTTTATGAAAAAAATAGGGGGCGATATGAGTTACACCCTGCCAAATGGCAAAGAAGTAATCAGCGAAGTGCTGATGAAGCTGGACGAATCGGATTTACCAAATCTCCCGATGGCTTGCAAAGTTTGTCCGGCGGCGATGTGGCAACTGACAGGGACTATCGAGAAGCCGAGCGTTCGGTGCTACTGCCGGGCGATGCACACATTCACATGGGACAACAAAACTCAGGAAGAGATTCTCGATTGCGACATGATCTATCAGGAAGAAGAGGAAGACGAAACACTGGCGAATACGACTTCGACAAGCATGCCCGCGTTCATGGCATCCCAAGCCTCACCAGTTTCGCCCAACGACGCGGATACCGACTACGAGGAGGTTTCGGAGGATTAGACGCTGAGTCGATCAATTTACCTCCTCATGCCCTTAATCCCAAAAAAATAGCAAGTGTTGAAGACATTCAAAAAAGAGCTGTAAGGCTTTTTGGTAAATCGAATGTAAAAGACTCTACAAATAGAGTGAGTCCTATTCGTAGAGTTATGCCTAAAAAAGATAAAAATGCTTCTTTTGTTGCTGCTTATTTTTTAAGAAAAATGGAGGAGAATTCAATACAACCAGCGTTACGCCGTGAAATACGCGAAATTGATAAAAAGTTTTATAATACACGTCGATTTATTGCGACTGATGAAAGGTTAACGAGAACTGAGAAAAAACAAATCATCTCAGTATTAACGTTTGAACGCATGAAAGCACATCATGCGCTCAAACATCCCAATGAATATTTCGAGTTGGAGAATGATACTATGGGTAGTGAAGATATTCGTAAATTAGTCAAAGGAAAACGTATTCCCGATAATTCTATCACTAAGGGTGAAGCCGCAGCTGAACCGCAAAACGCAAAAGCTCGTTTCGCTCGCATTATCAAGAACGTTAATGAGCATGTTGCAGAGCAACGCGCTCGTGAGCGGCAGAGAACAATCACGGCTAATGATCTGTATACCAAACGAGCTAAACTTAGCCAGAATATTCACTATCTCGATAAGAAGACTGACCGGACGATGTTTGTCGATACAGGCCGGGCTATTGCTTTACGCAAAAGTGGTATGACTGCCTCAGCTGTAGTGGTTGCTCTTGAATTAGCAAAAGAAAAATTTGGTAGCACGCTAACTATTAATGGTAGTAAGCAGTTTAAAGAGCAGGTGATAGAGGCTGTCGCAAAAAACAATCTGGATATTCATTTTACCGATAAAGCTATGAACAAACGTCTGGCTGAAAGGAAGGAAGAACTAGCAATTGAGCGAAGCGGCAATAGTGTTGAAATGCCAGAGCCTACGATTAACGCGGTACGTGAGATAAAGGATATCAGCCCGGAAGCAGTATCTTCCGTCAATGTAAGCATATTGCAGGATTCGCTTCCTGGTACAGCTGGTGTTAAGCATGATGCTGAAACAAACCAGTATGAAGTGTTAGTCGCGTCTAAAGAGGAAGGGGAGGTTTTCCGTTTTGCTATGTCACCAAGCGAAGAAGCTGCCACCCGGATTGCAACTTTAATCAACGATCATGACCCGGAGCATTTAGCTTCAGCAATGCGTAATGAACTTTCGCAGGAATTGGAATCAGAGACGGCCACACAGCCAGCTCAAACTTCGCAGCCTGAAAAATCCTCAGAATCCATCTATGAAGGTGAATTAGTCGAACATGGTGCCGCGCCATATAAATTTAAACCCGATATGGCTAAACCAGAAGGAGAGCGTAATGATAGTTACTACGTTACTCTACGTCACGCTGATGGTAGTGAGCGTACTTTGTGGGGCGTTGGGCTTGAAGATGCCGTACAGCAATTCAATGTTGGCGAGAAGATCAAGCTTGAAGACAAGGGGGTAGTGCCTGTTAAATGGACTGAGACTCTTAAAGATGGTTCCACTGTGGAAAAATCAGGCCAGCGCCGGACTTGGGAAGGTTCACCAGTTGGACGAGAACGCGATCAAAATGACAGCGTGAACTATCAGAATCATGAAGATTATGATGGCCCTGGAGTTGCCTGACGTTATGGCTAGAATTACAGTTAGGTCGCTCGGAATCGGCCTAACTGTTTCCAGCATTGTATGTTATATCTCTATGTATAATGGTTCGCGATTGCATTAATGATAAAGAAGTAGGGGGGGGTACATGACTGATGGCGTTATGTTAACGAAATGTGACCGTACACCCAAAAGCAATGCTCAAAAACAAAGAGAACTAAAACAGCGAAGAAAGCATACGCATACTGAGTTGAAAACATCTATTCGTAATGATGTAAAGGCAGATTTGGTTTTTTTATCAGAGCTTTACAACATGACTCAAACCGCAGTGCTTGAAGAGCTAATAACAGAAGCCAGAAGGAATTGCGGGTTTAACGACGTAAAATGATCCAAGTGATCGCGTTATGGGGAAACTGATCTTGATCTGTGCCTCTTCAGCGTGATAGCTTACGCGGTATTCATGAGAAGAAATCATTTAGCAGTTATTTAACTCTCAGGAAATGATTTTGGTCGCTACGCCGAAAGGTAGCAAAGAAATGGGTTGGAAAGCCCAAAAAACAAAGCCCCGACAATCATGCTCTACTTTGGCGAGCGGACATGATAGTCAGGGCTAGGTACGAAACCTAAGAAGGATTATAACCAATGTATTCCTCAAAGCAACCCCTGTTCGCCATAAGTGCGGGCGGCGGTGTCTGAACAATCTCCGATCGTAAAGCCTACAGGCGTCCCAAAGCAGTCACCTTGCTATAACGTTTCTTCGCGCAAGCGCCGCCGGTTCCTCAATCGGTGGATTAAGTCGGTGGCAACCGAAGCCGGGCGTATCAAAATCAAAAACGAACTTCGGCGTCGCATTCGGCACAACAAGTATTGGGTCAACGAAGCAAACAAGTACGGCATTGAAACTCTGTGCGAGCTGATGCTGGCCATCTTTGATGACCTCGACTTGAGGTCGTGGGAAACGCGCAATAATCTTGAAACGCTGGCAGAACGTGCTGGGTTGGTAACGCGCAGTGATTTAGGGCATAAGTCAATTTCCCGCGCCAGCCGGGGATGTGATCGCCTCTCATGGCTTAATGCAATTATTTCGGAAAAAGCACCTTTCAATCCTTATGACTCCCGTTGTTCCTGTAAGAACATTGAGGTAACAGAGGATTTCTTTGCCATTCTCGGCGTTCCGTTAAAACAGGTTTACCGGGAACGAGCCAGGTTACTTAAGGCTGATCCGAATGAGATCATATCCTCCGGCGATGTCCGCCTGATCGCTATTAAGGTCGAGGGCTGGACTCGCAAAGCAGCTGCTGGGCTTGCCAGGATGAAAGCAAAGCGTGACGCAGCTCGCCAGCGCAAACAGGAATACTACTCCCCAACCTTTGCCTGATCTCCAGTAACTACCGCCTTAGCTGGCGGGGATTCTGCACGTCCGCAATAATCCGCAGTACAAAAAATAGCCTTAACGTACAATAATTTCCGAAATCCAAACCATTCCCCCTGCCGGAATGGCGGATTTTTCGGCGGTTCCGGCGTAGCCCTTCTATAACTGCTGTATAGCTTGTGGGTAAGTGATAATGAAGTGCAAACGATAGGGCGCAATTACTCTTTTGGTTTATCTTTTAATTACTTACGTATTAAAAGATAAACCAAAAAAAGAATACATTACTGTTATCCCCTTTAAAAAGTGGATAACCAAAAAGCATCGGCGCAAGCGCCTCAAAAGTAGCTCCCCACGCTAAAGCGCGGGGCATAGAACAGTTCATAGAAACGCGCCTGTAGGGATTTCTGGCCGTAAACGACCAGAACCCCCAACACCCGGACAAATCACCCGCAGAAAGCCGCTCCGGCGTCTTCCTGCGTGCTCAGCCGGGCTTACGGACGCTGTGCAGCTGTATCATCGTCTGAAAGGCCGCAATAGGCTTTGCAGGGAGGGGGGGAGTATGGCGCAGAACGGGAAACTGTAACCGCCCTGACGGGCGGGCATCGCCGCCCCTCACCTTCAGCGTTTACCTGTGCCATTTCTGGCGGCTTCCATGCCCTACGGGCATAGAATTTTTACGTAGCACATCCTTCAGTAAGGTTGAACAAGTCCAGCTCCGGTCGTGTCGCCGGCAGCAGCTGGCCAGCGTCCTGCAGCAGCATCGAGGGGAAACATGAAATGCTAAAAAACAATGACTTATAAAAATTAGCTAGAATTTTAACTAATACAAATTTTTTGATGTTATAGGACGTTATAGCCCTGATATACTCGGTCACAATCAGGGCTGGTAGTAAGTAATTATTTTGATTCCATTACACTATTTATTGCTTTATTTATATCCCTGATTCTTACAGGTTTAGTTAGCATTGTTATTGATGGTATAGGGCTTTCATTCGCATAAGCACTAATAAATATGAAAGGCGTTTCTTTGTTCGGACTTTCTATAGATTTTATTTTCTGAAATAGCTCATCCCCAGTCATTATTGGCATTTGGAGATCACTAAGAACAAGATCATAAGGTTTTCGTTGCAGTTTTTCGAATGCACGAACAGGTGAGTTTGTGAATTCAACATTATAATCAGCACTTTCAAGTATAGAGACTAATGAAGAGCATGACATTTCATTATCATCAACTAATAAGATTCTAAGATGGTTAAAATGAGGCTCGTATATGGAATTATCTATATTTTCCAATTCATGTGAGCTGGAGCCTAAAGATACGGGGATTTTTACCGTAAATGAACTTCCTTCGCCAACTTCACTTTTAACAATAATTTGGCCTTTCATTGCTTTAACCAAGCCATTAACAATTGCCAATCCCATCCCAAAGCCAGGAACACCATTTTCGTTTCCTTTAAGTCTCTCAAAAGGACTAAATATTGATTTAATCTTATCTTTTGGAATTCCTTGCCCTGTATCTTCAACTTTTATTACAAGATTTGTTTTGGAATCTAACCCAGCTATAACATCTACATTACCTTTTTGTGTGTATTTAATAGCATTAGTAACAAGGTTCTCGACGATTTGCATTATTCTCGATGAGTCACCTATTATATTAATGTCTTGAATTTTATCTGTGATGATTTTTACGTTCTCTTTCTTTAATGCACTAATGCAATCGTCAACGGTAAGATCAATAATTTTTTTTAAATTAAACTGTGCTGCACTTATTTGTATATTACCATTATCTATCCTTGCAAATTCAGATAGGTCTTTCATTTGCATTTCAATTTTAGTAACAGCACTTTCTAATCTTATAAATTGAGGATCGTCATGGTTTTTATTATACTTTTGCGAAATGGCATCAATCGTGGAGATGATGGCTTGTAGGGACGTTCGTAACTCATGACCAACAATGCCCAAAAAAGCATTTTTATTATTAAATGCTTTTTTTTCTGAGTCCAATAATTTATTTAACTTCCATAAGAAAACACAAATAAAAATACCTAATGTTATTGTTAGGATTCCCGTTATATATAAAAGTATAAGTATCTGTTTTTTTGTTTCTTTGAAATCGACATTTGCATTTGTACGCTGGCGAACTTCTGCGTGATCTGCAATATTAACTAATAACTTAGAGTCTGGCTCTATATCATTTACCAGAGAAACCACTTTTCTCATATCTGGGGACGGTTGTTTTATATAGTGATCAACAATTTCTAGTTTTTTATATATATTGTCGATAGTTTCTTTATAGTCCTTTTCTTTATAGAGAGGAATGGTTGATTCACTTTCATTTTTAATAACGGAAACTCGTGAGAATAAAATATCTAATTTCAAGCGTATTTGCTCAAGATCTTTATCATTGCTTCTAACTAAAGCATAAAAATCCGCTAACTGAATCGAGAATTTTGCAGTTGCCCATGCGTAATTCTCTTGTGTTCCTGTAATTGCATATAAAGATTTGTCAGAAAGTAATGAGTTGTATTTTACAATTGTTGAGATAGCAAAGGCTAATGCCAATGCTATTCCTGCAAAGATTAACATCAATTTTTTATTCATTTATAGCACCGTGATTTTGTCTACTTGCCAGATAAAACGAGATAAATAAATAGGTGAGTTGAGTTTAGTCGGATTGCTGTCTAATGGATAAATTACGAAATATGGTCCAAAGTTCCTAACTTCTAAGGGTTTTCCATCCATTTTATTTGCAAGGATTATATTGAAATCTTCTACGTCAGAAATAGGAATATCAACCCAGTAGTCATTCAGGGCATGCATTCTTAGTGTTTTTCCTTTGGCATTTACCAGATGTAATATATCTTTTATTTTTACACCTTCAAAGTTAACTGGGTGATCTTTTGCCGTCCATGATGTTGTTGTTCTTATTATTGTTTTGGGGAGTTCGTTAAAATTTTGACTTGTAAGGATGTAACCATTTTTTGTATTTGTGGTGGTTATTTTTCCATTAATATAAATATCACCTACTTTTGCGTTAGCATTTGACAGGGTTGCAAAAGATAAAACCACAACCAGAAGGAAATATTTAAATTTACGCATAATAAACCTCAAATTCTTTTTCAATGAGCTTAATGAGGAATTCATCTTCACTGTTATGAATTCCTTCAGTTAAATTGTTTCCTATATAAATGGAATGGCAGTCTTTATAGTAAATGCTGCGCAGTTCCGGTTTTACTGTGGTAAAAATACAAGTGGAAGGTACATTAAAACCTGCGGCAATATGCAAAGCTGAAGAATCGCAGGTATACATGTACTTAGAATTTTTAATTATTGAAATGAAAGCAGCTGTATTTTTAGATGTTGCTGCAATGTTAGTGTAGTTTTCATGATTTATGTCAATGAAACCAAATATTTTTTTCCCGTATGCTTGGGTAAGCTGGGTGATTGTTTTGTGATGAAACTTTGCTGGGATGCTTCTTATTTTTGTACTTGCATTAGGGCAATACAAAACATATTCGCCAAGGTCTAATTCCTCTACATTGCAATCCTGAAGCCAACGGTTACTCTTCTCCTCTGGTGAAAAATAGTTGTAGTTAAGGCCAAGGCTTTTAAGGAAGAAATCATGCATTTCTAAGCGATTGAAATCTTCCCAATACACCTGGTTTCCCATATCAATGATTACATCAGAATCTTTTAAATGAGAAATATCATATGGCATGTAATAAATTTCATCTATTACATTTTTAGCTATGTGATATAGCTCATTAACATAAGCTGGGCAATTCTCCGGTCTGATTACCCTTATTTTTATTCCTGGATTTATTTTCTTTATATTATGTAATGCAGATATGCCAATAATTGAGTCACCCAGGGTAACGCCCATCCCATTCACTATAGTAAGATTTTGTACTGTAGTGTAATCTATAGTGATATTACTTATTGAATTGTTATGTATTACCTCGTAGTTTAGAGGGGTTATTTCTCCTTTGGGTAGTTTTTTACTGATACCATACGGTGAGACAATATACTTACTGTCAAGTAAAAGGCTACCAGTAAACTCTAAAAGTTGTTTGTTCATAGCTAACTACTTAGGAAAAAATTTATCGATATTGGATTTTATTAAGCTTCCTTTAATCGGCTTTTCAAATGGGCCGACGATATCATAATCATTTATAGATATTGAAATTTCTTCATCAATAATCCCTTCTAATTGCCCTGTTAGTACCAAGATCATAGAGTTTCTTTTCTGAGACTGTCTGATTTTCTTAATGGTATCGAATACGGTTTTATCTCCAACAACCCAATCCAAAATATAAGCATCATAAGCAGACTTATCAATTGCACGTGATAAGTCATCAATAGAGTAGAATCCATCAACTATAAATCGGCCATCGTTTATAATTTCTTTGATACTATCAACAATGTTTTTATCATCATCCAGGATAGCTATGCTACTTTTGCCTATTTCTATTTTCCTAGGATGTATAACAATGCTTTCTATGTTTCTCTTAGATTCAACTAAGTATTCATCTCGAATATCATCAGTGTGAATTACGCACCATTCGTCATTGATTTTCACTGCTGAATATTCCGTCTTTTCATCGGAGGTTTCAGGTGAAAGGTAGATTTTGCATTTTAGCGTTGTATTACCTTCGCTCCATAATGCTTCGTGAATTTCTGAGTGCGATGGGCTATACAGCTCAAAAAACTCGCTCATTTCCATCCCTATTGAATGGACTACCTTTACCAGCTGCGATACTTCCCATTTTGTAGAACCTGTAAGTTTTTTATGGGCGGCCGCTGTTGTTAACTCAAGAACTCTACCTATGTGGGCGATATGCTTCTGTTTTGGTATCCCCTTCACGATGAGTGCTTTAGCTAGCATCTCACCTAACCAGTTATCGCTCTTAGTCTCTTCTTCCATCGCTCAGCTTCTCTTCGGTGTTTTTAAAATTTCGTAAGACAATTCTAACCTTAGAGTTAATTTTTTCAATAAAAACAAACTCTTAAGATATCGCCGCGCGACATTGAGTGTCGTAAAAGTATAGTTATGAGCATAAAAATGTCGTGATAGTTGATAAAAACTTGCGCTCGATATCGGTTTGATATAAATTCAATATCGTTAGTGGTTGAGAGTGCAGTGAGAAGGCTGCTGTTAGAAGATTTGTAGAACAAAAAGCAGCCACAGTAGTTAGGTTGCTTAATCACAGTTAACTCTCTGTTTGATAAGAATTAGGCGATAAAAGACAAATTTTCGGTTCTTCTATCTGCCATCTGTTGAATTGGAACGTTTATATGACCGATGACACCACCAAGAAGAACACTCAATCGCTTGTTGATCTTTCTCCAGAAGACAACCGGCTGTTGACTGAGGCAGCCAAACGATGCGGCAGAAGCAAAAGAAAAGAGGCTTCTTTACGTCTGGCTGACTCTTTAAGAAATTTCCCAGACATTGCCACTGAAGGTAAGCGTTTTTTAAATGACGGGACTAAGGGATAGGTAGCACCGGGGAAAGAAGGAAAAATATAAAGCTAAGGGAATAAGCATTTCACCAGGGAACCAAATTTCAATCCCTCTTTAATATGCATTCATCGTGCAGGGGGATTTTTTACCTGAATTTCGCTCTTTAACAATTTATAAAAGTCGTTACAGATGCAAAGCATCTATATAGACCCCGACGCGAAAATGCGATGTATCAATGGGTACGATCTGCCTGTTGAGAAGATTAGCTCTGCCTGGGAGGCCAGGAGTTACAGACGTGAAAGGGCAGCCCTGATAGAAAGCAATGCACTGGCGTTAATTTTAATGAAAAGTAGTGATGAAGCCCATTATTTTAATAGTGGGCTTCTATGAGTGCTTTTATACCTAACCAACACATATAACGTTTGGAGGAAAAATGTTATCTGCTGCTACGTTCGTTTCGTTAGCTATGCAGTGTGCTGTTTCAGTTCACCCGGATACAGCACTGGACGTAGCAAAAACGGAATCAGGTTTTAATCCATATGCAATTGCCGAAATCATCCCTAAAAAGGAGAGAGGTAAAGATGGTAAAAGCGTTATTACGCACATGCCAAAGTCTAAGTCGAGAGCAGTTGAAATAATTAATAGTATTGAGCAGAAAAAACGACGCTATTCAGTCGGCTTAATGCAAATTACGAGCACCAACTTTAGTCTATTTAATGTTACAGCTGAAGATATGCTTGATCCATGTTCTAACCTTAAGGTGTTCGAAAAAATAATCTCGGACTGCTATAAGGGTGGGGGGGATTTACGAAGCGCTCTTAGCTGTTATTACTCAGGAGATTATCAACGGGGGAAAAGGAAGGAGTCAGAGTTTAATAATACGAGCTATATACAGCGAATTGGATATACAACCGCTTCAAATCAGTATGTCGTACCTAGTACTAAAGAAGACAGAAATGCCGCAAAGGAGAACCCTCAGCCCCAATACACAGCACCACCTACTTATGAATCATGGGATGTTTTACGCGAATTTCCGCGAACATCTAACCCTAAAGTTCAACACAGTAAACCTTCACCAGATAATAAGGAACTCATTGATGAAAGCTCTAAAAATCCAGCTTGATATTCTGACCAATAAACTTGCACAACCAGCTGTATATTACGCCTTCATGTTCGCTATGTTTTCGATGTTGTCTCCAGTTTCGGCGGAAGCGGCCTGGTATGATCCCATCGTAACCTTTGCGAAAGACTTTAAAACGATGATTATTATCGTTGGGGGGATCGCAGCTGTCGCTTCGATGGTGTATATCGGCGTGTGCTGGATTATCTCGCGTATGTCCGGTGATATGAAAGTCACTGCAATGGACTACTTCAACCATGCCGCAGTAATTGGAGCCGTTGGTGGTGGTGTTGCTCTTGCTACCTGGGCTTATTCAGTATGGGGAGGAAGCGTGTCTTGAAAGAAGAAAAAACAGAGACGCTAAAATATGAGACGCACAACGCAATGGGAAGGGTTGCTATGTATTGGGGAATACCTGTATTCCCCTTAATATTCCTTCTCATGGGAGTAGCCATCAGCTTCTTTGTTGGTATTTATTTATGGGGGTGGTGGGGTATAGCCACTCCCTCCCCATTTATTATTGCACTACTCGCGTTGCGGATCATAACCGAGAGAGATGATAAAGCTATGCGCCGTTTCTTTTTTACACGTCGTAGAAAACGTATGAATAGGAAATATGGTCGGCACTTGCTTATCACCCCAAGAAATCCAAAGTGGAGAGAAACAAATGCGCGGCGAGCAATCAAAAAACGTATTCTCACCGGAGAGTAAAAAAGTGCCCTGGTTAGGGCACCATGTACATCCTAATGTATGTACATTAGGTAATTCACATTTACTTGCGTTACTTCGTTTTAAGGGGGTGCCACACGAAACACGTGATAAAGAAACCCTAAATCGTGAGTTTAAAAGGCTGGATCGCTGTATCAAGGCACTAGGGAAGCAAGAAGGCAAAAATTTGATGCTTCAAACGTACACATTTAAAACAGGTGTACGTCTCGATGCGCATTATAAAATGGAGATACCTATCTTACAGGATTTTGTTGATGAATATACTGCACCGTTCAGGTGCGGGGCATATCAACAAGTAGGGTATGGTATGGGGCTTATTCTCAAGCACAGTGATCTTGAGGAAGGTATTGCCAGTATGGTGGAATTACTATCCATATGCCAGGAAATGCTCAGTGATTACAGCGTTGCGGTCATGGGGATGGAAGAGCGCAATGGTAAGTTGTATAGCCAAGTTGGGCGATTCTATTCATTTATTTTTAACGGTGTTGATCAAGATGTCCCGGTTACAGATACCCGACTTGGCGACTCGGTTATTAATGGGGAAACAGGCTTTGGTGCTTACGATTATGTAGAATGCCGCCCATATAATAGTGCTCCTAGGTTTGCTACTACATATGATCTGCGTGATTACCCAGATGAAAGTGAACCGGGAATGTGGGATCAGGTTCTTGAGGAACAATACGACTTTACATTAGTTCAAACGTTCCATTTCGAAGACCGGAACAAAATCAAAACAAAGATTAATGCACAAAAGGTGGATTTAGCATCGACTGAAGGCGAATCTTCACAGACAGAGGAACTGGAAGACGATGTTCAAGCCGTTACTCAAGGGAAGAGACTTTTTGGGCACTATCATTCGAGTTTGATCGTTTATGGCGAAACACCGGAAAAGGCGGTTAATAATGGTGCCAGAATGCAGGCATTATTTTTAGCTCTCAATACAGGATTTGTTCGCTCAACAAGCACTAATATAGATTCGTGGCTTACGCTGTTTCCTGCGTATACCGATGTGATTTACCGATACCCTAAATCGACTGAAAACCTTGCATGTGGGTTTTCTTTGCATGCAACACCTACGGGTAAGGCGACGGGAAATCCTCCGGGTGATGGAACGGCTTTGATGCCTCTTAAGACCGTTCAGGGCGGCCTTTTCTTCCTGAATGCCCATGACAGTCCACCAGGGCAGAATAACACAGGCCAGGCATTCCCTGGGCACATGGTGAACCATGCTCAGACGGGGGCTGGTAAATCATCTTCAGCAGCCTTAAAAATGATATTTTTTAGTCGATGGAATCCGATGATTTTCGGTATTGACTATAATAACTCAATGGAGAATATTCACCGGGCACTGAACGTTAAATATTATTCTATTGAACCGGGGGTTTATACTGGTATTCAGTTATTCCAACTCCCAGATTCAAATGAATTGAGGCAGCTTTTATTTGATACCGTAAAACAATGTGCTGGCGGTGCTGACTCTAATGAAGAAATTATCATTAAGTCAGCTATTGATGCTGTGATGAAACATAAAGTCCATGAGGAGCGTCGTTTCTCTCTTCTTATCCAATCAATACCTGATACTGGCGGTAATGGACTCAGAGCAAGATTATCAAAATGGTGTACTGTCAACGGCAAGAAAGGGCAATATGCATGGGTGCTCGACTCCCCGCGCAACCTTTTTTATCCTGAGAAGTACCGTCGCTTGGCTTTCGATTGCACACATATTCTTAAGAAAAGTTATGTTGCTAATCATCCTTTAGTTGTTGAGGTAATGCTTAATACTTTTTATTTCCTTAAAAGTAGTATGCATGCAAAAGAACCTGGTTGTCTGATGATTAATCAGATCTCGGAATATTGGGTTCAGTTAGCTTTTGAAAGTACAGCTGCCAAAATCGAAGAGATTTTACTTGCTGGTCGTATGCGGGGGGAGTTGTTGTTATTAGATACTCAAACTCCTGAATCTGCCCTAAATACACCGTCAGCTCCTGCAATGATTCAACAAATTGTTACACAGGAGTGGATGGCAAATGATAAGGCTAATCTTGAAAGCTACGGTAAATTTGGTGTTACAGCGAGGGAGTTCGAAAAAATATCAGAGTTAACCCCATATAGTCGCCAGATGATGATTAAACAAGGTTCTGGTGCTGTTATGGTTTCATTAGCTTTAAATGGCCGTCTCGAATATTACATCCCACTACTATCAGCAACGATGAAAAATCTACCCGTTGCCGAACGAGTGCGGAAACAATTAGGTACTGATGATCCTGCTATATGGGTTCCTCACTTCCTTGATGAGATGGTCGCTTTTCAAGTACGAGAAGATCTTAAAACTGATGATGCGAAGGTGTGGTATCCGGCGTTCCTTGCAAAGATGAAGGAGTACGGGAGAGACGTCGTCTCATCACTAGTTACCCATCCAAACGAAACCGAATCAGAGAGCACAATATGAAATTGAAAACGTTAATGGCGGTTAGCCTTGCTATGGCGATCAGTTTGCCCGTATATGCCTCCGGTATTCCTACAGTTGATGTGGCGAACATCACTCAACTTGTAGTGAATGCACAGCAACAAGCTAAGGAGGCGCTGGCGCAGCTGGATAAGGCGAAGGAAGCCATATCTCAGGCAAAGAGCCAATATGACCATTACAAAAGCATCATGCAGGGCAATGATAAATTGGGTGATTTTTTGAATGACCCATTACTCAATGAACTGCTCCCGGTTAGCGACTGGCAGGACATCTACAGCCAAGCTAAAGATCTACCTAATTTGCGCACTCGCTACGGACTAACCAGTAGCGACCCGAAAATTCAGGCCGCTTTTGATAAGCTTCTGTCTCAGGCTGATACGCTTGAAAAGCAGTATGACGCTTCAAATAAGCGTATCAAAACGGCTGAGGGATTGCGTAGCCGCCTGAACTCGGTGGAGACACCTAAAGATAGGGAGCAGTTAGGGCTTCGTTACCAGCAGGAAATGCTTGAGCTACAAAATCAACAAGCGCAGCTTCAAAATACGCGCTATTTGATGGAGCAGCAGAACAAGATTGATGATGCAAAACGCGCCCAGGCGTTTGAAGACTATATGCTTGGTAAAAGCAAACAGCGGCCTAGCTACTAGCCATCTCACTCTATAGGTTGCACACTAGAGATGTGCAACCTGTTTTCTGCTGTTTAGCTAAGGAGTATTGAGGTGATGTTAAAAAAAATAGCTATTTTGCTTTGTATTGCTTTTACTGCTTTTACTTTGTCTGCCTGTAAAGGCGAACAGGGAAAAGCTTTCATCGGTCATTGGTATCAGGTTGATAAGGCAAAATATCCAGCTGATATTAATATTACATATGATGATGGTGTATTTCATATTGATGAAAACAGCGCATCAATTGGCGTAACTTCAATGGAATATTCTATTACCAAAAGAGAAGCTAAAGCTGAAAGTGATACTGTCCTCGCTGGTCAGAATTTTTCCATGCGGTTAGAAAATGATAAATTGCAATATAACGGCCACACTTATGTGAAAAAATAAGAGGTTTGTATGGACGTACAGGTTGCACAAACTCTGTTCGATGCCATCGATAATGCAGCAAAAACACAAATGAATAATGTCACGGCTGTTATGGCTGTGATGGGGGTTGTTTTTGGCGCATTTTGGATGATATACATCTTACTACGTTCGTTGGAGTGGTATTTCCAGGGGTTAACTCAAGTCATACAAGATGTTTTACTGACGATATTTAAAGCATCGTGTATTTTGTTTATGGCTTTTAGCGTTTCTTGGTATGTCAGTACGATTGTTCCAACGGTAACTCAATTCCCTGTTTGGTTGGGGAATACAATGGCGGGCGTGAGTGGTGATAAAACAAATTTGGTTGATGGGCTAATAAGCTCGTTCTTTGATGCTGTTGTTAATACAATCGATGCTATGAAATTTGAACCAATAAGTAATTTCAAAGCCACTGTGTTAGGTATACTCGCCTTAGTTTTGTTGCTTGTCGGTGGTATTCCTTTTCTTTTAGTCGCAGTAGGAACGTTGATTACGTTAAAGGCAGCGTCAATGTTATTGCTGGTAGTTGGGCCGATATTTATCGCATTGTCCTTATTCCCTGCAACTCGGCAATATTTTTGGGGATGGGTTGGTGTGCTGGGTGGATTCACTTTAGCTCAGGCTCTTTTTGCTGTCGTAATCGGATTGGAAATGTCTTTCATTAATGCAAATGTGGTTAAAGGTGGCGAAATAGAAACCGATTTAATGAGTTGCCTTAGTATCCTGTTATATTTTGGTGCATTTACCTTACTTGCTACAGAGATACCAAACTATGCCGCATCTGTTATGGGGGGATCTCCAAGCGGAGGGGTAACTGGTGTCGGCGGACTTCTTAGCAAAGGTACAGGGTTAGGGGCAGCAAGTCGAATGGGGGGTAGAGCTGCGCGGTATTTAATGAAAAGAAGGGGAAACCGAATTTCCTAGTCTGAGTTACTCCTATTGTTATTTCCTCTCTCTCTAATCAAGGTTTAATATGAAAAAGATTATTATTATCTGCGCTGTACTATGTACAGTGCTGGGGTTAACTGCATGTGGTTCTTCCCCTGAGAAATTAACTCAACCCAAAGGTGATTGGATTGATGCTAATCCAACGGTAACTAATCTTACTCAGGGGGTTAAATAATGTTTAAGAAAAAAATAAAAGAAGCTGTAGAACAGGAAAAACATTTGCACTATAACGATGGCCCTCTTCAAGGGAAGCAAAAAGAAGTGGGACAACAAATTATGGCCTATACACAGGCGGCCAAATGGTTTGAAGATCGTGTTGCAGAGGACTATCGTAAAAAGGCAAAGAGTTCACGTAGGCTATCTATTTTCTTTGGCCTATTGGCTTTTATGTCTATTCTGGCAGTGATGATGTTAGCCCCGTTGAAAACCGTTGTTCCTATGATTCTTCGGGTAGACAAAAGCAGTGGTTATGTAGATGTAGTAAAACCCTCTGATGGTACGGAGAAACCAGAAGTTGTTGAGGATAAGCATTTTATTCATCAATATATTCTCGCTCGTGAGTCATATAACTGGTCGTCACAGCGCGCAAATTATCGCTTTGTCCAATTGACATCAAGCCCGGATGTGTTCGAGCAATACAAAAACTTTCAGTTATCCAGCAAAGGTTATGTAGCAAGATTGGGGCAGTCACAACAAATTCAATCCATTGTTGAATCCATTGTTCTTTTGCCGAGTAGCAATGAAAGAAAATTGGAAAGTGACACGGGGATTAAAACCTATCAGGTACGATTAACTGAATCGCGCCTTTTACCTGATGGTAAACCTGTGCCGCAGACAGTCCCGGTTAGCTCCATTATTTTGATCTCTATTGATAATAAAAATCCAGCAATCACAGAGGGCGATCAGTGGCTTAATCCCCTCGGTTATGGTGTCAAAGGTTATAGCAAAACAATGGCTATTGTAGGGAGTGGCTCATGAAATGCTTAGTAACTGCGTTATCGTTCTGTGTTGCCGTGTCATTCCTGCCAGCGGCAAAGGCTGAGGTGTCAGGGCGTGGAAACAGCTATGATTCCCGCATTCAGACCGCTTTATATAGCCCTGACAATGTATTTCGTATATATGCAATGAAAAATCGCTCAACAGCTATCCAGTTGGAGCCTGGTGAAACAATTAACCTCGATGACGGGATTCTGAATGTTGGTAAGCCTGGAGTTCAGGAATCGCCTGAATGGATGGTTGGGGCAAATCAGAATGGAAGCATGATCATTCTGAAGCCAAGCATGTATGCTGAAGAGCCTGAAACCAATATGATTGTTAAAACCAATCGTAGAACATATATCTTTGAGCTGAAGCTTGCAAAAAGCGTCTCAAATATGACCTATATGTTCCGATTCCGTTACCCACAGCCACCCAAAGTTGGAGAAACTCCATTTAAAGGGCGTAGCATTAATCAAAACCCTTGCTCCGGTACGATTAATCGAGATTACCAGAAGAAAGGGGATATGGTGCTTTCTCCATATGAAATTTGGGACAATGGAACATTTACGTGTATGCGATTCCCCACAAATGCACCACGGCCTGTAGCATATGAGGTGCTTCCTGATGGAACTGAAACTATGGTTTCGTCCCATCAGGTTAATGATATTTTAGTTCTTCATGCAGTCAGTAAAGAGTTTCGCCTACGCTTGAATGAATTGGTTTTAGGATTGCGGACTAAAGCTAATAATACAGGCTGGTATAACTATAATGGCACTACTACTGGTGAAATCCGGGAGGTTAAAAATTATGGAAAACAATAATCAAACTTCGCCAGAGCAGGAAAATAATGAGTTCAAAGGTCAAGGGGATTTTTCTTTAAAACCTGCCGGAAGAAAAAAA
This sequence comes from Cedecea sp. AS113, assembly GCF_037152415.1. Taxonomy (NCBI): domain Bacteria; kingdom Pseudomonadati; phylum Pseudomonadota; class Gammaproteobacteria; order Enterobacterales; family Enterobacteriaceae; genus Cedecea; species Cedecea sp. AS113. Next base: position 8,904 of record NZ_JBBCMI010000031.1, on the reverse strand, counting down.
GATTTCGATAAGCGCATCATTGCTGTTATCGGTGGCGGCGTTTTCATTGTTATTATAGCCAGTGTTCTAATTGGCTATATGGCAATCAAAAGTATGGGTGATTCAGAAACAAAAGTGGATGAATCCAAAGTAACGGAATCACCACTTTTACAGTCTGCTGGAATCAAGGATGATTCTATGGACGAATTAATGAGCAAGTCTACAAATTCTCCTTCTGTATCCTTGGATAATGCCCCCTCTCCAGAGGCCGCTTCCCAAACACAGACAGAAGTTAAGAAGGAGCCGGTGCAAAAAACTGAATCGTCCAGTACCGAAACCCAGCAACCACAGCGTTTAGCGGAATCATTATTCACTCCTATTACACGCTTTGAGTCGTCTGGATTGAGTGGCGGGTCTGGAAGTGGTTCAGGTTCGTCTGGGGACACCTTTGGAGGAACTACCCAGGGAACTGGCGACGATGAACAGCGCCTACGCGATTTTGCAAACGCCGATCCTGCTGAACAGGTACAGAAAATCCTGAGTGGTGGCGGAGGGACTATCTTGGAAAGAGGTAATGGGGGAAGCGGAGGCAGCGGTTTGTTGGATAACTTAAATGGTAGCAGTTATCCGGCGACGAAAGCGAGACTTGCTCCTAATCCTAAATATCTGTTGAAACGTCGAATGAACTTTCAGTGTGCATTATATACCGCAATTCGGACTGATTATCCGGGGCTGGTAGGGTGCAATTTGCTACGCCCCCTTTATTCAGCTGATGGAAGTGTCATTTTAGCCGAAGCTGGCGCTCAACTCATTGGAGAACAGCGCGTTGAGGTTAAAGCAGGCCAGAGCAGCGTTGCAACTGTCTGGACAGAGTTAGACACGTCTCCGGGGGTTCGAGCATCTTTAAATGGATTAGGTGTTGATCCTATGGGACGAAGTGGGACAGATGCCGAAATGGATAACCATTATGGTAAGCGGTTTGGCGGTGCTGTAATGCTGTCGCTGGTACAAGATGTTTTTTCATCTATCAGTAATGCGACGCAAAATAATAACGGTATGACTATGAACAATTCTACGCAAAACGCGGAGGATATGGCGAGTAAGGCGCTTGAAAATAGCATTAACATTCCCCCTACTGCTTATGTCAAACCGGGCACTGTAATTAACGTAATTGTTAATCAGGATATTGACTTCTCAAGCGTATTTACAACGCGCTAGTCTAAATTGCTGTGCCTAATAACGTTAGGTACAGCATTTCTTTTAAGAGGTTTTTATGCTTATCACAACAAGGCAAGCTGCATTGCTATTACATGTGAAGGAAGGTGAATTAATATTTGAGTTGGAACGGACGGGGCGGTTTAAGGGGCATCGAATAAATATGTTTGATAACCGAAAAGGCAGAACTCGAAAGTTTTCTTATGAGGATGTTATGGCAGTTAAAAGAAAATTGCATTCTGATAAGGAAGTCAAAGGATATTAATATTAGCCGTGAGAATTGATTATGAAAATAAACATCCCTACCCGAATTAAACTTGCGCTGGTAATGCTTATAATCGCCTTTGGCATCACTCTTTTTAAATACAATGTATGATTATGGAGTATAGCTATGACAGATGATACATATAATATTGATTCAATGGTTGAAGATTTGGGCGATGATGTTTTAGCACGAGGGTATCTAGAACAATCTGGTGTGACTGAGCGGCTTGCTCGACCAGGAGTAACAGAGGTGGCTATCAACCGTCCATTTGAGATATGGACTGAATCATCAAAGGAAGGATGGGTGCGCGAAGAGGCACCTTGGCTAGATTTTGATTTGTGTAGCCATTTAGCCAATGCACTGGCTGTATATAACAACCGCGAGCTGGGAGTCAAATCGCCAATTAAAACAGTTGAATTACCTACTGGCGAACGTGCTCAATTAGTTATTCCTCCCGCATGTGAGCGCGGGACTGTTTCAATGACCTTCCGTAAACCATCGCTTCAGCGATTTACTTTAGAAGACTATGCTAATAGTGGGCGCTTTGATAAAACAAATAAAGAGCAACACAATCAGACAGAGCTTTTTGAATGGCAACTTGAGCTTAAGCGATATGTAAAACAAAGAGACTATGTGAGTTTTTTCAAACTGGCTGTAGCTAAAAAACTTAATATCATAATTTTTGGCGGCACTGGTTCAGGTAAGACAACATTTGCTAAGTCAGTTGTCGATATATATCCCCATAACTGCCGTCTGTTAACAATTGAGGAGCTGAATGAGATGAAATTGCCTTATCATCTCAATCATGTTCATCTTCTTTATGGAGATTATGTAACTCCAAAGGATTTAGTTTCTTGCTGTATGCGTATGAAAGGGGATCACATTTTGCTTGCTGAGCTAACTGGCGATGAAGCATGGGATTTTATGGAGTTACTCAATACCGGACACCCAGGAACGATAACCACAGCGCATGCTAACGGTAGCCTCGAAGGTTATGCACGTATAGCTGGCTTAATTAAGCAATCGGCTGTGGGAGCTGGTCTTGACTACGACTACATTGATAGACGTGTCAGAACTTCATTTGATGCCGTTTTATACATGGAGCATACGGAAATTCTGGATGTAACTTACCAGCCAGAAACGAAACTTGCGCTTCTAAATGGTGTTTCAATGAAAGAAGCGTTATCCATGTTTGAGGAGTGAATATGGTTAAGCTAAAAATATTTTTCGCAATAGCAGGTCTAACCTTTATTTGTTTTATTATCGGGTTATATGCGGGAGGGTGGGCGTGGTATGCCTTAACTGGATATCCAGATAAAATACCATCCTTAATGACTCTTTTTGATTTGGGTGAAATATCATTAACCGACAAAAGTAAAATTATGTTGCCGTGGGCTTGGGCGGTGACAGCAGTTATAACATTTTTACCTACAGGTATAACATTATTTATTTTTCTGGGGGGTGGGGATAAGGGGCTGCGGAGTTTACACGGTAATGCTCGATTCGCAAACAAAAGAGAGTTGAAAAAAATTTGGTATACGGAGCCTGAAAAATGATAATTAAACCAAAACTCCCTAAAGGCTGGGAAATGAGGGATGGAAAGGCATTACAAAAGCGAATAGAAAAATATCCAGCTATATTGATGGGTAAAGATCCTTACAGTAATAACTTTCTCGCGACATATGGACAAACTTACCTCATGCTCGCAGCTCCACCGGGCAGCGGTAAGGGGGTTGGTATTGTTGTTCCTAATTTATTGCAGTATCCACATTCGGTTGTAGTGAATGACTGTAAATTTGAAAATTTCCATTTGACTGCTGGATTTCGTCGAGCGTGTGGTCAAAAGGTAAAGCGATTCTCCCCGGAACTTCTGGAAACGCACCATTGGAACCCTTTGCGGGTTATCAATCAAGATCCATTGTACAGACTAGGTGAGGTTCGTACCTTAGCATCATCACTATATGTACCCGACAACATGAAAAATGCCAGCTGGTTTTCAAAGGCTGCTGACGTTTTTATAGCGATATGTCTGTACCTTATAGAAACACCAGAATTACCGTTCTCATTACCTCAGTGCTATGAAATTGCGTCTCAGGGAACTCAGTTAGGCAGTTGGGCGCAACGTGTTATCGATGAACGCGGAAATTCGGATAACCCGCTGAGCGCTGAAACAATACGCGAGCTGGGAGTCATTGTCTCAGAGTCGAAAGGTAGAGAGTTTTCTACATTAATGTCCTTTGTAACAGGCCGCTTAAGTCTATATGGTGAGAAGCTTGTAGCTTTAGCATTAACTGAAAGTGATGATGATGACGAAAATATAGACTTCAGTAAATTGCGGGAGGAGCCAACAAGTATTTATTTTTGTGTGACTGAAGGATCATTAAAAAAATTCGGCCCACTGATGAACCTGTTTTTCTCTCAGGCTATTCGAGAAAACAGCAAAGTATTACCGGAGCAGGGAGGGTACTGTGAGGATGGTTCCCTTAAACTTAAATATCAAGTCCTCTATGTAATGGATGAATTTGCTGTAATGGGGAGAATTTCAGTAATGGAAACAGCCCCAGCTTTAACCAGGGGAGCCGGATTACGTTACTTGATTATTTTTCAGAATAAAAATCAGGTTTGCTCTGACGAATGTTATGGGAGTGAGGGTGGTCAGGCTGTAATGAAACCATTCCATGTCGAAGTTGTATATGCGCCGGGCGATATTAAAGTTTCTGAGGAATATAGTAAAAGACTAGGAACGAAAACAGTTAGAGTACCATCAGATAATCATGGTGTATCAGATGGACAGAGACGTTCAAGGGGTAGGACATTTACATTACAACCCAGACCACTAATGTTACCGCAGGAAGTTGATGAGTTGCCGTATGGTGAAGAATTGATCTTCATGCAGCCCTCTAAACAGACTCCAGCAATGAAAATTAGGGCTAAAAAAATCTTCTGGTATGAAGATGAAATATTGAAATCACGTGTTGATGATAGGAGGTATCCATTACCTGCAATTCCAAAAGGAGATGCTGATAAAGCTAAAACACTTGTTGTGCCAATGGGACAATCTACTAAATCTGTTTCAATGGCTAGCCCTCATGGTGACGCTATGAGAGAAGAGAGTAATCGGCGCCGAGTAGATGTGTCAGGTGTTATCAAAACATCAGATTAATTATTTCACAGAGGACAAATAAAATGAATTTTCGCCACATGGTGATGCTTATCATCGTCTGTATAGTAGGAGGGATATCTCAGCCTGTTCTGGCTGGCCCATCCCAAAATGAATGTGCTATTTGGTTATGTATGCCAGCAGGTTTTCCGGGTAGCGATTGCAAATCGCCTCATAAGGCAATGATCAAACGTATTAAAAAAGGTAAGTCGCCACTTCCATCATTATCAAGTTGCATGGTCGATGGTTCTGCATCAGTGCCGGGGTTGCCTGATTCTGGTAGTCAGAATATTAAAACAAATGAAGGTCGGGCGTCATATTATTACAATCGATATCAATGCAATCGTGAAAATCACGATGGTCGCTGCATTGGTTATAAAAAACTACCGAACAAAATTGTGATGGACAATTGGTGTAAAAAAGAGCCACAAAAAGATGCATATAAATCAGATTGTAAAACAATCCGATATATGGAAGCTGTTATTGATGGCAAGTCGTATGGAACACCACTGTTTTATGATGACAACGGTAATACATACGAATTGAATTAACGCAAATAATAACCTCGAAAACAAACAGATTTTAATCTGTTTGTTTTTGCGGTTGAACAACCGAAGGGCGTTAGTAATGAAGTTAAATTATATTGTCATTTGTACTCTACTTTTATCTTGCTCATCATTTGCTAATAATTTCGTGGGTAAGGTCACTCGTGTTATCGATGGCGACACCATAGAAGTTAAAACAATACCCGAGAAAATTCTTGTGTATGAAGTTCCGATTCGAGTCCGATTGATAAATATAGATGCACCGGAAAAAAAACAACCTTATGGCCGTTGGTCAAAGGAGCAGCTTAAAGCCTTGCTTGCCGGACAACCTGTTACTGTCACTTATACGCAAACAGATCGCTACGGGCGAGTCTTGGGGCGCGTGGTGACAGCGAACGGTGCTGAGGCTAACCGGCAGCAAGTGATAAAAGGGGCTGCATGGGTATATGAGCGGTACAACACGGATAACTCATTACCGGCTCTGCAACGGGAAGCACAGAAACAGAAGCGCGGCCTGTGGGCTGACAATCAACCAGTTCCCCCTTGGGAGTGGCGGCATAAACAGAACTGACGCGCTTCGCTTGTCCAACCCCTCCACTGCCTGAAATAAATATCAGGCAGTCTCACGGTTAATATCAAATTAAATTAATTCACCAACTAAAAGGTGGGATTATGAAGCATGATGCTGTTAAAACAGTTTACGATTTAATGCGTTATTGCCATATGCCTATGTGGTGTCAGCGTGAAGTAAGAGATATGAAAGTCGGTGACATCTATTTTTTGGGTAAGTACAAAGAGGTGATGTATTCTGAGGATTTAAATGAAGATGTAGATTTCGTAGGGGAGGCGTGGATTGAAAAGGAAAGAGGTATTTACAAATTCTATGCCACCTGGACAATACCAATGAAACCATCCCGATCTTTTATTATGACAAATGGAGGTTTTAAAGTGTTGAAAGGGGGCGCTGTTAATTTTGGAGGCGACCTTTCAGCTTTTCGTTCGTTTGCTCTGGTTTCACGCTATCTCAATCGATTGGTGATGAAAATGAGCAATGAAGAGCGAAATGAATTTTATAAAGTTGGATCTAAGCCGCTCCTTCGCGGTATTTGTATCGATAAAGACTCCATAAGTCGAAGACCTCACTATATAAAAGAAGGCGAATCTATCCGGCGCGTCTGGTTAAATTATAGCAACCAATTACCGACACACCCTCTTCAGGCTATTGTCACCTCTGCGATAGCGCTAAAACAAATTTAAGGATAATCATATGAGAGTTTTTATTGCTGAAAAGCCCTCCCTAGCGAAAGCTATTTTTGAAGGGCTGGGCGGAAATCCAAATACTGAAAAGAAAAACGGCTATTTTGAACACGGTTCTGATATCGTTACATGGTGTTATGGTCATATGCTGGAGCTGTACGACCCGCAGGATTATGACGACAAATATTCCAACTGGCGTTTTAGTGATTTACCCATTAAATCGGTTTATCCGCCAAAATATAAAATCAAGCCTGAATCTGAAGCACAGACCCGCATCATCCTATCTCTTATCGATAAAGCAGACAGTATCGTTCATTCTGGCGACCCCGATGATGAAGGATGTTTGCTGGTCGATGAGATTCTAGGTTATGCCGCAAACAAGAAACCCGTCCAGCGGCTGCTTGTTGCCGACCTCAACCTTGCGCCAGTGCAAAAATCGCTGGCGAATTTACAGCCTAACGATAAATTTCGCGGTATGTCGTTAAGCGCCCTGGCGCGTTCCCTGTGCGATCAGGGTTTTGGCTATAACATGACGCGAGGATGTACATTAAAAGGCCGTGAGAAGGGCTATGACGGCGTTCTGAATGTTGGCCGGGTACAAAGTGCCGTTCTTGGCCTGGTGAACATGCGCACGCTGGCGAACCAGAACCACACAGAAAGTTTTTATTACGATGTGTTCGCCAGTCTGTCGATGAGCGGGCATCAGATTAAGGCGAAATATCAGACAACAGACGACGATCAGACAGACGAGAAAAAACGCCTGATTTCCGAAGCTCAGGCCGCGCATATTGCCGGGCGGGTTACGGGTAAGGACGCTATTGTTACTATCGCGACGACAAAGCCGGAAAATACCAAACCTCCGCTGCCGCTTAATCTTTCCACGCTTCAGCAGCTATGCGCAAAGCGATTCGGTTATTCTGCGAAAGATACACTCGATGTGATGCAGGGGCTGTATGAAACTCACAAGCTTCTGACCTATCCACGTTCTGACAATCGCTATCTTTCAGATGAGCATTATTACCAGGCCGGAGATATTGCCACCGCGATAGCGGCCACAGTACCCGAACTGGCGTCTGCGATCGCAGATATGGATAAAGGCCAGAAACACAAAGCCTTTAATGCCAGTAAGATTGAGGCGCACCATGCTATTATCCCTACGACAAAAAGCGGAGCCGGTATTCAGCTTAATGAAAAAGAGCGGAACGTTTATAACTTGGTGTCCGTCTACTTTATCGGGCTATTTTACCCGGATGCGATCCGCAACAAGACGAAAATACACTTTGATATCAAGGGGGATACCTTTACGGCCACACAGAGCGTTCTGGTACAAAAGGGCTGGGAAGCGCTGGGTAAGGATAGTGATGATGAAGACGAAACCGAAGATGCCGGAACGGACGGTTTTGACCTTTCATCGCTGAAATTTAATGACAGCGGCCTGTGTGAATCGGCAGATGTGGACAAGAAAAAGACTACACCACCTCGCTATTTCACAGAGTCAACATTACTGGCCGCCATGACGAGCGCGGCAAAATTCATTGATGATCCGGCTCTCAGAAAAGCGCTGGAAGCGAAAGACGAGGGCAGCAGTGATCGTGGCAGTATCGGAACGGAAGCCACCCGCGCGGGCATCCTTGATAAACTGGCCGCTAATACCGGGCTTATCTCTATCGAAAAAGAAAAGGGGTATTCGGAGCTGGTATGGAAAACCACAAAACAAGGCCAGGAATTCTGCGCCGCTCTGCCTCCTGAAATCACTAAACCAGATATCTCCGCTCTGTGGGCTGAAAAGCAGTCTCAGATCAAAGCTGGAGAGCTAACGGTTGAGGAGTTTATTAAGGCAAATGATGAGTATGTCCAGGGGCTGATTGACGAGCTGGACAGGAACGGGATTTCTATTTCCTCAAATGCCATGCCCTGCCCGGTCTGTAACAACGGTTTCCTGCGTAAACGTAAGGGGCAAAATGGCTTTTTCTGGGGATGCTCCTGCTACCCTGAATGCAAGACAGCATTCCCGGACAAAGACGGCAAGCCGGATATGGAAGCAAAATCTAGATCAGAAGGTTCTATACCCCGGCTCGAATCCCCCTGCCCTTCATGCAGTAAGGAAATTCTTATCCGGCCAAAAGGTTTTTTCTGTTCCGGGTGCGAGTTTAAAATCTGGTCTGAAGTATCAGGGAAAAAACTGACACCAAATCAGGTTGAGACGTTAATCAAAAAAGGTAAAACCGGAGAGATTAAAGGCTTTACCAGTAATAAAACCGGGAAAAAGTTTGACGCTGCAATTGTTTTGCAGGACAAATCTACGGGTAAACTTGGGTTTAAATTCAAGAAAAAATAATTATTAAAAAGGCTTCCTTCGGGAAGCCTTTTTTTTTCAAGCCGGAGGAACAGCCACGCGGGCACGTCAGCAAGCTGACGCACCACGCGCCCGGAAATCACGCGCTTCCCGTCGCCCAGCGCCGGAAAGCCCGCTCACCGGGACA
>NZ_JBBCMI010000030.1:0-40651 GCF_037152415.1 Cedecea sp. AS113 | reverse complement strand
CAAACCGGTGGTTGTAGAAAAATTCGGTGGAGCGGTAGTTCAGTCGGTTAGAATACCTGCCTGTCACGCAGGGGGTCGCGGGTTCGAGTCCCGTCCGTTCCGCCACTTATTTAAGCCCTGAGTCTTCGACTCAGGGCTTTTTTGTTTTTAAATTTCATCACACACGGCGGCATTGTTGCTGATTTAGCAAAAATCTTCTGCATTTATCTGCCTTTTTCATCAAAGTTCTCCCCTGCATACTCTGCCTCATACAAACGCACACCCTATAATGAGGTTAATAATGGCAATTCCTGCATTCGGTCTGGGCACTTTCCGCCTGAAAGACGACGTCGTCATCGCATCGGTTAAAACTGCGCTGGAACTGGGCTATCGCGCAGTAGACACTGCTCAAATCTATGATAATGAAGCGGCTGTTGGTCAGGCCCTGGAAGAAAGCGGTATTCCGCGTGATGAACTGTTTATCACCACCAAGATCTGGATCGAAAATCTGAGTAAGGACAAGCTGATCCCGAGCCTGAAGGATAGCCTGGCGAAACTGAATACTGATTATGTCGATCTGACCCTGATCCACTGGCCATCACCAAACGACGCCGTACCGGTTGCTGAATTTATGCAGGCGCTGTTGTCGGCGAAAGAAGCGGGTCTGACTCGCCAGATTGGGATTTCGAACTTTACGGTAGAGCTGATGCAGCAGGCCATTGACGCCATTGGCGCTGAAAACATTGCGACTAACCAGATCGAACTGTCGCCATACCTGCAAAACCGCACCGTTGTTGAGTGGGCAAAACAGCATAACATCCACATCACGTCTTACATGACGCTGGCGTATGGCAAGGCACTGGCAGACGAAACGATTGGCCGCATTGCACAGAAGCATCAGGCGACCCCTGCTCAGGTGATTCTGGCGTGGGCGATGGCTCTGGGTTACGCAGTCATTCCTTCATCTACCAAACGTGTGAATCTCGAAAGCAACCTGCAGGCGCTGAACTTGAAGCTGGATGCAGAAGACATGGCGGCTATTGCTGCTCTGGAATGCAATGACCGCCTGGTGAGCCCGGAAGGTCTGGCACCTAAGTGGGATAACTGATCCTGATTACGGCCCTGCATGGGGCCGTTTTACTGCGTCACTCAGAAAATCAATAAATGCACGAATACGTGTACTGACCGCCCGGTCGCTATAGTACACCGCACTGAAAGGCATATTGACCGGCAAAAGTTTATCGGCAAGCACCTCAATGAACTCTCCGCTCTCAATCTCTTTATCAATCATAAAATCCGACAGGCAGGCAATGCCGTTTCCCGTCAGGCAGAGCTGCTTAAGTGTCTCGCCACTATTCGAAGATAACCCAGGCTTGATCTCAAAAAGCTGCCCATCCGCTTGTGAAACAGGCCAGCGGTTAAGAGATGACGGCTCGGTAAAGCCCAGGCAGACATGATTCATCAAATCGTCGGCAGTCTCCGGCACACCGTGTGCCGCCAGATATTCAGGTGATGCAATAATCTTGCGATAACTGCTAAAGAGTGGGCGAGCACGTAAGCTTGAGTCGGTTAAATTGCCCACGCGGATCGCCACATCGACTTTGCGTTCGATGAGGTTAATGAAGGTTTCTGAAGAGACTAGCGAGAGCGTCATTTCCGGGTAGCGTTCGCGGAACGGTTTTATCAGCGGCATCAGTAAATGCAACATTACCGGCGTTGCGGCATCAATGCGCAATAATCCCCGCGGCGTTTGCTTACTTTCCATCACTTCATTTTCGGCTGCGGCCATCGCCTGCAGAATCTGCTGCACGTTACGGAAGTAGCGTTCACCTTCCTCCGTCAGGCTCAGCTGCCGGGTTGTGCGGTTGAGCAGGCTTACTCCCAGCTTCATCTCCAGCTTTTTAACCGTTCTGCTTACCGCAGAGTTAGCCTGTCCCAGCTGTTCTGCTGCGCGGCTAAAACTCCCGCTTTCTACTACGGCAACGAAAATCGCAAGTTCTTCCGATGTAGCCTTCATTGTTGCTCCACAAGCAAAATTCTATTGAGATTTTACATATTTTTGTTATTTAAGCATCCCGCCATACTGCGTGTCATCAAAAGACACCTGTTATGGAGTAAATTATGCCTCTGGCGCTTCTGGCACTGACAATCAGTGCTTTCGCAATCGGTACTACCGAATTTGTGATTGTCGGGCTTGTGCCGACCATCGCTGAACAACTCGCGATCTCCGTGCCGTCGGCAGGATTGCTGGTTTCTATCTATGCCCTGGGCGTAGCCATTGGCGCGCCTGTCCTGACCGCTTTAACGGGTAAATTGCCGCGTAAACAGCTGCTGATTGGGCTAATGGCTCTCTTTACAGTGGGCAACGTTATTGCCTGGCTGTCGCCTAATTACGAGACCCTGGTTGTGGCTCGTCTACTAACTGGCCTGGCGCACGGCGTGTTTTTCTCTATTGGCTCTACGATTGCGACAAGCCTTGTGCCTAAAGAGAAAGCAGCTTCGGCCATTGCCATTATGTTTGGTGGCCTGACGGTAGCGCTGGTGACCGGCGTGCCATTAGGCACTTTCATCGGGCAGCATTTTGGCTGGCGTGAAACCTTCCTCGCGGTATCGGCTATTGGCGTGATCGCGTTAATCAGCAGCATGATCCTTATCCCGAAAGATATTCCTAACCGTGCGATGGCGGGAATAAAAGAGCAATTACAGGTCCTGACGCATCCGCGTCTGGTACTGATCTATCTGGTTACTGCTCTGGGCTATGGTGGCGTGTTCACCGCCTTCACCTTCCTTGCTCCAATGATGCAGGATCTGGCCGGCTTCTCACCTTCTGCGGTTAGCTGGATCCTGCTCGGTTATGGCGTATCGGTGGCTATAGGTAACATCTGGGGTGGGAAACTGGCGGATCGTCACGGTGCGGTGCCGGCCCTGAAGTTTATCTTTGCTGCTCTGGCTGCGTTACTTCTGGTCTTCCAGTTCACAGCGCATTCACATGTTGCTGCCTTGCTGACGATTTTGGTGATGGGCGTTTTTGCTTTCGGCAATGTGCCGGGATTACAGGTTTATGTTGTCCAAAAAGCTGAACAATACACGCCCAACGCGGTAGATGTTGCCTCTGGGCTCAACATCGCGGCTTTTAACGTAGGGATTGCCCTGGGCTCTATTATTGGCGGTCAGACTGTACAGAACTTCGGCCTGGCGCAAACGCCCTGGATTGGCGCCGTGATTGTTGTTCTGGCACTGCTGTTAATAGGCTTAAGTGGCCGACTCGATAAGCAATCACGGGTTGCCATCGGTTAAGTTTTATCCTTCCGGAGCGTGATTGTTTACGTTCCGGAAAGGCAATGGTTTGTAATGGTCGTTGAAAGTCTGCGCTAAAGTCCCTATAACTGAAAGATAGCCTGCGAGCTGCGGGCAAGTTGAGTTACTGAGGTCGTTAGCCAAACGTGCACAAGAATACCTATGCCATGAGATATGTAGCCGGACAGCCAGCAGAGCGCATTCTGCCTCCTGGCTCGTTCGCGACTATCGGCCAGGCATTACCCCCCGGTGAACCTTTACCCGGTCAGGACACAATTCGCGTTCTGGTGTGGAACATCTTTAAGCAGCAGCGGGCCGACTGGCTTTCAGTGCTGCAAACCTTCGGCAAAGACGCACATCTGATGTTGCTCCAGGAAGCGCAAACGACGCCTGAGCTGGTCAGGTTTGCGACTTCTAACTATCTGGCTGCCGACCAGGTTCCTGCCTTCGTTTTACCCCAGCATCCTTCTGGCGTGATGACGTTGTCTGCAGCCCATCCGGTATATTGCTGCCCGCTGCGTGAACGCGAGCCGATCCTGCGCTTGTCTAAATCAGCTTTGGTCACGGTTTATCCGCTGCCAGACGGACGCATGTTGATGGTGATTAATATCCACGCCGTCAATTTTAGCCTCGGTGTCGATGTCTACAGCAAGCAGTTGGGGCCTATTGGAGACCAGATAGGGCATCACAACGGGCCGGTGATCATGGCCGGTGATTTCAATGCCTGGAGCCGTCCACGCATGAACGCGCTCTTCCGCTTTGCCCGCGAGATGACGCTCAGGGAAGTCCGCTTTACTGACGATCACCGCCGTCGGGCGTTTGGTCGCCCTCTTGATTTTGTGTTCTATCGTGGCCTGAACGTCACCGAAGCTTCGGTGCTGGTGACTCGTGCATCAGACCATAATCCGCTACTAGTTGAATTCCGTCCCGGCAAGCCTGAGCTGAAATAAGGTTCGTCAGGTCTGCCGTTGGGCAGACCTGTGCGCTGCCCTTTTTCTCACTTAACCGCAAGGACATAACGATGACAACGCAATCCCATCACGACAAAGTTGGCCAGCAGTTTGGATCTCAGGCCAGCGCCTATTTGACTAGTACGGTTCATGCTTCCGGGCGCGATCTGGAGCGGCTTAGCGCAAGGCTGAATGACTTCCCTCATGCCACGCTCCTGGACATGGGATGCGGGGCAGGGCACGCCAGCTTTATTGCCGCGGCTAAAGTGAAATCGGTGGTGGCTTATGATCTGTCCGAGCAGATGCTGGCGGTCGTTGCTGAAGCGGTAACAACGCGCGGAATAGCGAATATCGCGACACGTCAGGGATACGCGGAATCATTGCCGTTTGACGACGGTATTTTTGACGTGGTGATCAGTCGCTACTCAGCGCATCACTGGCACGATGTTGGTCAGGCGCTGCGCGAAGTAAAGCGCGTGCTTAAGCCCGGTGGTATTGCCATCTTTATGGATGTGACCTCGCCAGGCCATCCGGTTAAGGATATCTGGCTGCAAACGGTCGAGGCGCTTCGAGATACCTCGCATGTGCGTAATTATTCCAGCGGAGAGTGGCTTAGCCTGTTCAATGAGGCGGGCCTGGTCACGCACAGCGTGTTGTGTGACAGGTTGAATCTGGAATTTACCAGCTGGATCGCCAGAATGCGCACGCCGATAGTGTTATCGGACGCAATCCGCGCCTATCAAAAAAGCGCCTCTGACGAGGTGAAACAATACTTTGAATTGCAGCGGGACGGCTCATTCACCAGCGATATCATCATGCTGGAAGCGCGAAAGGCGTGAGGTAAAAAAGAAAAGGCACCGTAAGGTGCCTTTTTTGTTCTGGCTATCAGGTATCCGGCGAGCTGTTGCCGCTGACAAACAGCGTCAAACGGTCACCCGGTCTCAGGTCATCGGTACCGCTGTTCCAGCGCATCACATCTTTGATGTTCACGCCGTGACGTTTAGCAATACTCGACAACGAGTCGCCTTTGCGCACCTGATAAGTGATGCTGCTGTTATCAGCCAGCTGCGTGGCGCCACCTTTCACGCTGAGCGTCTGCCCAACTTTGAGGTGCGAGCCGCGCAGGTTATTCCAGCTCTGCAAATCCTTAGCATTCACACCGAGGCGTGAAGCAATGCTGGACAGAGTATCCCCTGAACGCACTTTATAGGATTTGTTGCCACCCGCGTTGAGGCGGTTATCCGCCACCAACGTTGGCTGTAAAGCATCGATTTCACCTGAAGCCAGAGAGGCTTTCAGCTGCTCGGCATGCTTTTTCGGCACCATCACATAGCGCTGATTTTTCCCAACGGTGGTGCTTTTCACGCCGGCGTTGAAGGTCTTCAGGTTGGTGAGCGACATGCCTGCCATTTCGGCGACCTGCGTTAACTCAACCGGAATGCTTACTTCAACACGCGCCAGCGCGCGGCTTTCATCCGTTGTCGGCAGACGTACGCCGTACTTCTGACTGTTTTTGAGTATGTCACTCAACGCCAGCATTTTCGGTACGTAGATCTTTGTTTCACGTGGCAAAGCCAGCGACCAGAAATCGGTAGGTTTACCCCGCGATTTGTTCGCTTTAATAGCATTCAGCACGCGGCCTTCACCGCTGTTGTACGCCGCCACGGTCAACAACCAGTCGCCGTCAAACATCTTGTTCAAACGCTGCATCATATCCAGTGCGGCAGTGGTGGAAGCCACTACATCACGGCGTGCATCGTACGCTTTGGTCTGCTTCAGACCGTAATTGCGCCCCGTACTTGGGATAATCTGCCAAATGCCTGCGGCATTTGCACCAGACGTCGCGTGGGGGTCAAAAGCGCTCTCCACTATGGGTAGTAGTACTAGTTCCATTGGCATGTTGCGTTTCTTAACTTGCCCGGCAATCCAGTACATATACGGCTCTGCCCGTAATGTTACATCGTGGAGATAGCTCTTATTACTCAGGTACTTCTGTTTCTGTTCGCGGATACGGATGTTTTCCGGTATCCCCATCTTTAGCTCGTTGCCGATGAAGTTCCACAGGTTTTGATCTTGCGCGAGGAAGGTTCCATCATCCATCCATCGCGCGGAGGTCGCTCGACCCGTGTACTTTCCTGCTTCACCTTGACCAGCTGCAGACAGACTCTGTGCGTGCTGTTGAATGTTGGCATCATGCTTTGACGCCTGGCACCCGACAAGCAAGACAGAGGCGAGTAGTATCGCTTTTGCCTTCATGTGTGTGTCAATGGTTGCTTAAAAGACGAGCGATGATACCGTCGCCTTTTCGACAACACAACCAGAATATTCAGAAGCTGTCCTTCTTTGTCCTTAACCAGGCGAATATCTCATGGGGTTGTTGCAAGTTTGTTTCTTTTTTTATTTCTTCTTTTAAAACAGTGCCTTCAGTGCGTAAAAAAATATTTATTTCACGTTCAGTTTGCAGGGAAGACGGCAATGTTGAATGATTTTTTGCGCGTAACTCCTTAACTTTTCGATAGTATCCCGTTAAATGCTCATCATGGGGTAGAATACTTAAGGCAAACTTTATGTTCGATTCCGTATACTCATGTGCGCAACAAATCAGTGTATCGGCGGGGAGTTCATTAAGCTTTTGAAATGAATTAAACATCTGATCTGCCGTGCCTTCAAAAAGCCTTCCACAGCCGCCTGAAAACATTGTGTCGCCGCAAAATAGATAAGGAAAACTAAAAAAGGAGATATGTCCTAAAGTGTGACCAGGTGTTGCTATCACGCGAAATTCACGCCCAAGCAGACTAAACTTATCCCCTTCGCCCACGATCTGAGTGGCGCCTTTCTGCCGGGTTTCCTCCGGGCCGTAGACCTTAATCTTCGGAAACTTGTCCTTTAATTGCTGAACGCCACCCACATGATCGGCATGATGATGGGTCAGCAGAATGGCCTCTGGCTGCCAGCCGTTTTCCTCTATTCCCCTCAATACCGGTGCGGCGTCGCCAGGGTCAACGATCACACATTTTCCCTGCTCGTTATTAAGCACCCAGATGTAGTTATCCTGGAAGGCACGAATACTGTTAAGATTCATAGTTCAACCTCTCTATGGCCATTAAGAAGGTAGTGATGAAACCGGCAAGGATACCTGAGATTATCACTTCCCCCCATCATTGGGCGCAGCTGCGATGGGGAGAACACTATCGGGATGCGCTCGAAGAGCAGCTCCGCCCGTGGCTGGCGAAAATGTTCGGCTTTCACTTATTGAAAATTGGCAACCTGAGTGCGGAAGTGAACACCGAAGCTTGTGCTATTTCGCATCAGGTTAATGTGGCCCTGCAGGGTGAACATCTTCAGGTTAATGCCGATCCTCTGCACTTGCCTTTTGCGGCGAAGTCGGTGGATGCTTGCCTGTTGGCCCACACGTTACCCTGGTGCCCTGATCCCCACCGCCTGCTGCGGGAAGTGGATCGTGTCCTGATCGACGACGGTTGGATCGTGCTCAGCAGTTTTAATCCCATTAGCTTGCTGGGGCTGGGGAAAATGGTCCCGTTCCTGCGTAAGCGTGTGCCTTATAATAGCCGAATGTTTACCCCCATGAGGCAACAAGACTGGCTGTCGTTACTGAATTTTGAAGTGATGTACCGGCGCAGTTTTCAGGTCCTGCCCTGGCATAAGCAAGGTGGGCGTTTGCTGAGTACGCATCTGCCGGCGCTGGGCTGTATGCACGTTATCGTGGCGCGAAAACGCACGCTGCCGCTGACGCTGAACCCAATGAAAAGCCGCAAAGCGAAAAATCAGATTCGCTCGGCGGTAGGGGCCACGCGGCAGTACCGCGAAGCCGTTGCTAAGGTGCCGCCGCGTCCGGCTGATAACCCACATCCTCATGAGTAGGGCGGGAGGCTGCGTTGCGCGCCAGTTCGTCGCAGCGTTCGTTCTCCGGGTGTCCCGCATGCCCTTTGACCCATTCCCACTTAATCTGGTGATGGCTCAGGGCGGCGTCCAGGCGCTTCCATAAATCGACGTTTTTCACCGGCTTTTTATCTGCCGTCTTCCAGCCGCGTTTTTTCCAGTTGTGGATCCACTGGGTAATGCCCTGGCGGACGTACTGGCTGTCGGTGCTGAGGACCACATCGCAGGGTTCGATCAGCGCCTCAAGCGCGACGATAGCGGCCATCATTTCCATGCGGTTATTGGTGGTGAGACGAAACCCTTCGCTGAAGATTTTCTCGTGCTGCTTGTACCGCAAAATTGCCCCGAAGCCGCCCGGCCCTGGATTCCCCAGGCAGGAGCCATCGGTGAAAACTTCTACCTGTTTACGCATCTCTGGTAGACTTCCTGTGATGAAAACGTCAAGTCTGACACAAACGAGCGCGATGAGCACAGCTATATGATTTCTACCCCCACCAGACAAATAGTCCTCGATACCGAAACCACCGGTATGAACCAGATCGGTGCTCATTACGAAGGGCATCGCATTATCGAGATCGGTGCGGTTGAAGTGATCAACCGTCGCCTGACGGGCAACAACTTCCACGTCTACCTCAAGCCCGACCGGCTGGTGGATCCGGAAGCCTTTGGCGTTCACGGTATTGCGGACGAGTTCCTGGCGGATAAGCCGACCTTCGATCAGGTTGCAGACTCGTTCCTCGACTACATTCGCGGCGCCGAGCTGGTCATTCATAACGCCTCGTTTGATATCGGCTTTATGGACTACGAGTTCAGCAAGCTGCGGCGCGACATTCCTAAAACGGATACCTTCTGTAAGGTAACCGACAGCCTGGCAATGGCCCGTAAGATGTTCCCGGGCAAGCGGAACAGCCTCGATGCGCTCTGCTCTCGCTATGAAATAGACAACAGCAAACGTACGCTGCACGGCGCATTGCTCGATGCCCAAATCCTGGCCGACGTTTATCTGATGATGACCGGCGGGCAAACGTCACTCAAATTTTCTATGGAAGGTGATGTGCAGCAGCAGCAGGGCAGCGGCGGCATTCAGCGCGTGGTGCGTCGTGCAACAGGTATGCGGGTGATCCACGCCAGTGATGAAGAGCTGGTGGCCCATGAATCGCGCCTTGATTTGGTGCAGAAGAAGGGCGGCAGCTGTCTTTGGCGCAGCTAAAAATAGCCAAAACGAGTTAAAAATCACCACCCAGGTGATTTTTGCGGCAAACGGTTAATTTTATGATAAAAAGCGTTGACGGTTATCGGGGCAATCCGTAATATCCGCTTCGTTCCCGACGGGGAACAAAACGCGGAGCGGTAGTTCAGTCGGTTAGAATACCTGCCTGTCACGCAGGGGGTCGCGGGTTCGAGTCCCGTCCGTTCCGCCACAATTCAGAAGGCCTGAGTCAGCAATGACTCAGGCCTTCGTCGTTTCTGCCTCTCTTAAAAACTCACCTAACCCCCGCACCGCAATCGCGCGAGGGCTGGCTGAAACCACCTCTAGTGCCTGCTGGCCAACGCCACACCTACCAAAATAGTCGCAATCCCGATGATATGGAAAAGATGCAGCGTTTCGCCGAGAAACACCAGCGACAGCACTACGCCAAAGACTGGGATCAGGTGAATGCTAAGCCCGGCACGCGCGGCACCGACGGCTTCCACGCAGCGTCCGTACAGCAGATAGGAAACAAAAGAGGGGAATGCACCGAGGAACACGACCGCTGAAATCGTCATGGTATTCCAGTGTGGCACAGCCCCGGTGCTCATTTCATGCAGCCACAGCGGCAGCGTCACCACCAGCGCGATAGCCACCTGAACGCCCAGCAGCCCCATGCGGCTAATATCGGAAGGGATTTTTCGGATCCACAGCGTATACAGCGCAAAACAAGCCATGGCCGCCAGCAGCATCAGGTCACCCGATGAAAACGCCATTTGCAGCAGCCCGTGGATATCGCCCTTAAAGATAATAAACAGCACGCCGCAGCAGGAAATTGCCAGGCCGACCACCTGCTTAACGCTGAGCTTGTGCCCAAAGAATAGCGCACCAAACAGCATAATCAGCACCGGTATACAGGAGTTAAGCAACAGCGCGTTGGTGCTCGAAGTGTGGTGCAGGCCGATATAGACCAGCAGGCTAAAGCAGACGATCCCCGTCACCGACACGGCGACAATCCAGCCCAGATACTCCCGGTAGCGACGAAAGTCTCTTTTTATATAAGGCAGCGCAAACGGCAGAATCACTATGAGCGCCACCAGCCAGCGCATAAAGGTGAGCCCCACCGGGGGAATATCATTGCGAACGGCTTTGCCGACGATGTAATTGCACGCCCAAAGCAGCGGCGGAATGGTGAACAGGAGCAAAACATACCAGGCCGACGGCTTATGGGGGGCAGCCTCAGTGGCCGACTTCTTACTGCTGAGCAAGGGACTCTCCTTTGACACGGAATTTTGCTGGAAAGGTCGAAGGGAGAATATATCACTCGTGCTGGGCCAGCCGTCGTCTCAGAGAAGAAAAAGAGTATGTCTGGAAATGAAAAAGCCTGAACCCCTTCGGGCCCAGGCCTCAATGTTTACTCTTTGGAGGTGGCGACGCGGCCAGCAAAACCGGCAGCAACGCTGACTTTTTCGCTACGGGCCAGCCAGCGGTAGCAGCTCAGGCCGAGGAACACGCCGATAAACCAGCTGAAGTTGGCGACTTCATGCAGCGAAGGAATAAAGCTGATGGTCAGGCAAACGGCAACCGAAGGCACCAGGGCGATAATCGCTTTCGGGTTAAAGCCTCGGCTGTACCAGTAGCGGCCTTTCGGCGTGTCGTTAAACAGATCGTCGACGTGAATTTTACCGCCTTTCACCAGGTAGAAATCCGCCAGCAGGATGCCGAACAGCGGCCCAATGAACGAGCCCAGCACATCCAGCGTGTAGTGGATAAGTTCCGGGGACTGGAACAGGTTCCACGGCGTCAGCAGCACAGAACCCACCGCGGCGATCATCCCACCCGCACGGAAGCTGATCTTCTGCGGAGAGCAGTTAGAGAAGTCGAACGCCGGAGAAACAAAGTTCGCCACGATATTGATCCCGATAGTCGCGGTGATCATCGTCAGCAGGCCTATCGCCATTGCGAGGCTGTTGCCGATATGGCTCACGGTTTCGATCGGGTCGGTGATCATTTTGCCGAACAGCGACTGAGTACCGGACACAATCACCACGGTGACAATAGAGAACAGCAGGAAGTTAAACGGCAGGCCCCAGCGGTTGCCGCGGCGGATCTCATTCATGCTTTTACCGTAGCGAGAGAAGTCGCCGAAGTTCAGCAGCGGGCCGGAGAAGTACGACACCACCAGCGCGGTGGCGGTGATCATCTGCCACACCTGCTCGCCGGAGCTAAGCTGTTTGCTGGCTAAGGTAAAGGAGATGCCATCGAAGCCAGTCTGATACAGGATCCAGCCTGCCAGCGCCATCATCACGATGTATACCGCAGGGCCCGCGATATCAATAAAGCGCTTAATCGCATTCATCCCGTGCCAGAACACCATCGCCTGCAGCACCCACATAATGCCGAAGCAGATCCAGCCGAGCTGAGACAGGCCGAGGAAGCTCACGCCCGTCATCGGCGCAAGCGTTGGCCAGAACTTCAAGAGCACCAGCATTAAGGCGTTAGCGGCCAGGTAAGTTTGTATCCCGTACCAGGCGAAGGCGATAAGCCCGCGGATCACCGCCGGAATATTCGCGCCGAAGACGCCGAAAGCCTGGCGGCAAATCACCGCGTAAGGCACGCCCGCCATCTGGCTGGGTTTGGCGACCAGGTTGGCACAAAACTGCACGATGCAAATCCCTGCCAGCAGGCAAATCAGTACCTGCCAACTGGCCAGCCCGAGCGTAAAGAAGCTGGCTGCCACCACGTAGCCGCCCATGCTGTGTACATCCGACATCCAAAACGAAAAAATATTATACCAGGACCAAGTCTGGTGGCGGGTTGGGGCCAGGTCATCGTTGCACAGGCGCGGGCTGTAGCCGGCGTTGGCACTCTCTTTCATGGCTGTTGCGTTGTTCTCTATACCTGGCATGGGATCTGCTCCTATAAAAACAGAAGATGGATTACGTCTGCCATAGGTATTGCAGGAACCAGGCCAGGTTTGCATTTCTTGTATTCAATTATCAGTGATATTGTATACAAATAAAAAGTGCCTGGTGCTAACGGGAGAGGTGAATGAAGCGTGATTTCGGGGTGACAGCCCCAGCAGAACTGCATGATAAAGAAGCCGTTATCTGGCAATCGCTGATGACGGCGATGGTCGAACACCAGCTGCCGCCGGGCAGCAAACTGCCGGAAGAAGCGCTGGCGGACGTTTTTGACATTAGCCGAACCGGGATCCGTAAAGTCTTAACGCGCCTCGCAACGGTGCAAATGATCACCCTGCTGCCCGGGCGTGGTGCATTTGTGGCGATGCCGGACGTCGAAGAATCAAAAGCGATCTTCCAGACACGCTCCGTCCTCGAATGCGCCAACCTGCCTCATGTCCTCGAGCATCTTCAGGCACCGCACCTGGCCGCGCTGCGTAAAATCATCCAGCAGGAAGAAAAAGCGCACCGCGACGGAGACGGGCCGGCGGCCATCCGCCTTTCAGCGGCGTTTCATATTCAGCTGCAGGCTATCTCCGGCAATGCCGTGCTGACGGAAATGGTCACCAGTTTGACGCACCGCTCCTCGCTGGTGATCGCTGCCTGGGGCGCGCCGTGGCAGCGGGGCTGCCGCTGTGACGATCATGAACACCTTATCGATCTGCTGCGTAAAAAAGACATTGAGCCGCTGACCCTGGCGATGAAGCACCACTTCGATCACATTGTTTCCAGCCTGCATTTTGAGCGCAGCGGTGAAACCACCCCAGACTTCGCCCGCCTCTTTGGCACCCGACAGGAATAACCATGCCCCAGCCTATTATTCAAGTGATCAACCCCAATACCAGCCAGGCGATGACGCACACCATTGCTGAAGCCGCGCGTAGCGTTGCCGCCCCCGGTACGCAAATCCTCGCGACCTGTCCGGAGCAGGGCGTGGAGTCAATAGAAGGGCACTTTGACGAAGCCATTGCGGCCATCGGTGTGCTGGAACAAATTCAGCAGGGCAAAGCGCAGGGCGTGAGCGGGCACGTCATCGCCTGCTTTGGCGACCCAGGGCTGCTGGCTGCGCGTGAGATAGCCAGCGGGCCAGTGATTGGCATTGCCGAAGCGGCCATGCATATGGCCACGATGGTCGCCACCCGCTTCTCTATTGTCACCACGCTGCCACGTACGGTGATCATCGCCCGCCATTTGCTGCAGCAATACGGCTTCGAGCATCACTGCGCGGCGCTGCATGCCATCGATCTGCCCGTGCTGGCGCTGGAAGACGGCACCGGGCTGGCCCAGCGCATGGTGCGTGAGCGCTGCATTCAGGCCAAAAAAGAAGACAACAGTGGGGCGATCGTGCTGGGCTGTGGCGGCATGGCAAACCTGGCGAAAGAGCTGACCGAAGAGATCGGTATCCCGGTTATCGACGGCGTCACGGCGGCGGTGAAGCTAGTGGAGTCGTTGGTTGCGCTGGGGATCGGCACCAGCAAATTTGGCGATCTCGCTTATCCGAATAAAAAGCCGCTTTCCGGCTCTTTTGCTCGTCTGGGTTAAGGTTAAAAGAGGCCAACTATGACGGAAGAACAAAAGCCTAATCGCTACCCTTTTACCGAAAACTACCCGCGCGATCTCGCCGGTTATGCCGGCAAGCCTCCCCATGCGCAGTGGCCGAACGGCGCGCGTATTGCGGTTCAGTTTGTCCTGAACTTTGAAGAAGGGGCGGAAAACAACGTGCTGCACGGCGACAGCGGCTCGGAACAATTTCTCTCTGACATCATCGGGGCGGCCAGTTTCCCGGACCGCCATATGTCGATGGACTCCCTGTACGAATACGGCTCCCGGGCAGGGTTCTGGCGTATCCATAATGAATTCCAGAAGCGCGGTCTGCCTCTGACGGTGTTTGGCGTCGCCATGGCGCTGGCCCGCAACCCGGAGATCGTGGCCGCGATCAAAGCCGCTGACTACGACGTGGTCAGCCACGGCTGGCGCTGGATCCATTATCAGAATATGGACGTTGCCACCGAGCGCCAGCACCTGCATCAGGCGATGGAAATCCTGGAGGATCTGTTCGGCTCCCGCCCGCTGGGCTGGTACACCGGGCGCGACAGCCCTAATACCCGCAGGCTGGTGGTTGAGCAAGGCGGTATCCTGTACGACAGCGATTACTACGGCGACGATCTGCCTTTCTGGAGCAAAGTGGCCTGCGAAGACGGCAGCACCAAACCTCACCTGATCGTGCCGTACACGCTGGATACCAATGACATGCGCTTCGCCACCGCGCAGGGGTTCAATACCGCCGAGCAGTTTTACACCTACCTGAAAGACAGTTTTGACGTGCTGTATGAAGAAGGCGACACGGCACCGAAGATGATGTCTATCGGCATGCATTGCCGCCTGTTAGGGCGACCGGGCCGTTTCCGGGCCTTGCAGCGTTTTCTGGATTACGTGCAGCAACATGAAGGGGTGTGGATTTGCAGAAGGCAGGACATTGCCGAACATTGGACGAAGACGCATCCTTTTGTTGAATGATGTTATTGGCCTTCCCATTCTTTTGTGGATGCCATTTTTATACAGATACGTCTTTGAGGCTCGTTTCTGAGATATTTGTTACTTTGCTGCTGTTCCGTTCACCCGTATCTCTGCTTCCCCTGCACGTTCAGAGCACGGTGAACGTGTCAGGGAGATAACGCCATCTCCCTGACAACCCTGGCGCCCGGCTAGCTCAACCCCGCCTGAGTTGGGTCATAGCCGGAGGCTGAGAGCGTCGGGAACGCATCTCAGCCGACCGAGGACTGGGAGATAAAACGGAGGTCTGCCGATTCAGCGGTCGATTTATTTCGCCGGGAGTCCGGGTTCTTAGGGGAGTGACGGTGACTCCCCTAAGACGTTCACCTGTATGGTGGCAACATATGAAGCGGTATTTAAGGTGAACGGAACACGACATGGGCTTTCATAAACAGAAGATTTTTATGGTGAAGAAACAGACTATCACCCCATTAAACTTACATGCGCCGCCACAATCTTCCAGCCTGAGGCAAACCGGACCCAGGTCTGCATCTGGCGGCCAATCTTATCGCTGCTTTCTCGGGTAAACTCAGTGCTCGCCACCGCGAGGTCGTCGCTGAAGGTGGTGATAACGGTATTTCTCAACTGGCGATCCAGCCCCTTCGGCGAACGCCCGTTGCGGAAAGCGCGGATCTGCTCAATGCCATAAAGGTTTTCCGTTGCGCCAAAACGCACGGTGCGAGCATCCTCCCAAAACAGCTCATCCAGAACGGCGACATCATTGCTAATCAGCGCCTGCTCGTAGCGATAAAATGCCGCAGTGACTTCATTTAAAACGGCCGGGCGGTCGATATTATCTCGCATCATTTAACTTACCTTCGTCTGTAAAATACCCTGAGATTCCAGGCGGCGAGCGGCCTGCAAACACACGTCTTCCCGCCACGGTGCGGCAATTAATTGCACGCCAATCGGTAAACCGCTGGCCGCGACCAGCGGGGCGCTGACAACCGGTAATCCCAGGAAAGAGATTGGCTGCGTCAGGATCCCCATACTGGCTTTGACCGGGATATCTTGCCCGTTGATATGCATGGTTTGCTGCCCGATAAGCGTGGCGCAGCACGGCGTGGCGGGGGCAACAAGCAGATCAAAATGGTCAAACAGCGGCAGCGTGCGATCGCGGAACCAGGCCCGGAAGCGCTGAGCCTGGGTGTACCAGGCCGACGGCGTCATAGCCCCCGCCAGCAGGCGTTCGCGCGAGTTAGGTTCGAAGCGCTCAGGGCTGGTTCGCAGTGCGGGCAGGTACTGATTTCCCCCTTCGGCGGCGGTCAGCAAAAAAGCCGCCGAACGGGCGAGTTCGGCTTCCGGCATAGAAACTTTTTCCGTAGCCTGGAGCGCTTTGGCTACCCGGCTAACGGCTTCTTTGGCATCCGCGTCACACCAGCTTTCAAAGAAACCCTCCAGCACCGCCACGCGAAGCGGCGTATCACGCTCAAGCGCTGCGCAAACCGGCTCAATGGCGCGCGAAGTCTGAAAAGGATCGCTACTGTCGTACCCTTGCAGCACATCGTAAACCGCCGCGACATCCTCCACGCTCCGAGCCAGCGGGCCGATATGGTCGAGGCTGGCGACAAAAGGATGGCTGCCGCCGCGCGACAGGCGACCAAAAGTCGGCTTCAGGCCCACGAGCCCGCAAAGTGAAGACGGGACGCGAATGGAGCCGTTGGTGTCGGTGCCAAGGGTGAAGTTCACCATGCCCGCAGCTACAACTGCCGCTGAGCCGCCGGACGAGCCGCCCGCAATACGTGACAGATCGTGCGGGTTTTTGGTGGCTCCGTAATAACTGTTTTCCGTGGTGAAGCCGTAGGCATAGGCATCCATATTCAACGCCCCGCTTAGCATTCCCCCCGCTTTTTGCAGCCGTGTAATAGCGAAGGCATCTTCAGAGGCCGCGGGTTGCCCGGCAAACAACTCCGCACCTGCAAGGGTTGTTACCCCTTTAATGTCGAAAAGATTTTTTACCGCGTAAGGCACGCCCGCGAGCGCTGGCAAAGGGCTGCCGTGACCGATCAATTGGTCTACCGAGGCCGCCTCCTCCAGAAGACGATCCTGGGTGATTTCGGTAAAGGCATTAAGCTGCGGGTTTCGCTGCTCAATCTTTGCCAGCGTTTGCCGGGCCAGTTCGGTAGCTGAAAAATCTTTGTCCCGCAGTCCCTGCTGGATCTGTCGGATAGAAAGGGCGGTCATAGCGTATAAACTCCGGCGGTTTCCTGGCGATCGGCAAGCGGGAAGGCCATCAGCGGTCCAGCCATGGCCGCAATGCGTGTCAGCTGCAACTCCAGCTCTTTGCGGCGCTCGTCGGTCAGCGGCACGGCGAGCAGTTGCTCCATCAGGACAATGTAATGCTGCCAGTCAAAAGAAGATTGGTTCATTGGTATTTTCCTCAAAAGCCTGCGGCGCTGCCGTTGCTGCGCGGATCCCACGCACCTTCGAGCATGCCATTGGTATGTCTGACGATGGCGCCAGCGTGGCCGACGATCTCGCTGAAGGCGGGGACTGTTTCTACCTCGTGTCCGAGGGCTTCAAGCGCGTTGAGGGTGTCCTGGCTAAAGCGGCTCTCAAGCTTGAGGCTGTCGGAAACTTGCCCCCAGGTGCGGCCCAGCAGCCAGCGCGGCGCGCAAATGGCCTCCTGTAAACCGATGCCCTGAAGTACATAGCGGGTAAAGATTGTCGCCTGCGTCTGCGGCTGGCCGTCGCCGCCCATCGAGCCGTAAACCAGCATTCTGCCGTCGGCGAGCCTGGCTGCTGCCGGGTTCAGGGTGTGGAACGGTTTTTTGCCCGGCGCCAGCGCCAGCAGATGTTCTGCATCGATGCTGAAAGATGCCCCGCGGTTTTGCCACAGCACGCCGCTTTGGGGTAGCACAACCCCGCTGCCGAATTCGTGATAAATACTTTGAATAAACGACACGGCCAGGCCATTCCCGTCAATGACGCCCATCCAGACCGTGTCGCCGGGGCCTTTACCTTTGCCCCACGGGGCGGCGCTTTGGTCATCAATTTTTGCGGCCAGCAGATCCAGCGCCTCGGGATCTAACAGGTTTTGTATTGAGGTCGCGATCAGGCGCGGGTCGGTGATGTGCTTGTCGCGCAGCGCAAAGGCTTTTTTAGTGGCTTCCACGATGCGGTGTACGGTCTGAACTTCACTGGCGTTTGCCATCGACAGGCGGTCGGTAATGCCGAGGATCGCCAGCGAGACCAGCCCTTGCGTAGGCGGGGCGAGGTTAAAAACTTCCCCGGCCTGGTGCTCAAGGCGAAGCGGTTTGCTGCGGGTTGCCCGATGTGCGGCGAGGTCAGCCGCGGTGATTGGCAGTCCCAGTTCGGCCAGCTCTTCGGCAATGATTGAAGCCAGCGGGCCGCGATAGAAACTGTCCAGGCCTTCTACGGTAATTCGCGTCAGGGTCCTGGCCAGCCGGGGCTGCGTGAAACGACTCCCGGTCGCGGGCACTTCACCGCGCTGCAGGAACGTGTCGGCAAAACCTGGAATATCAACCAGCTCTGCGTATTTGCTTTGTGTCGCGTTCGCCTGAGAGGCGGTGACCGGGATCCCGTCCGCCGCATAGCGAATAGCATCGGCCATCAGACGGGAAAGCGGCATCTGCCCGCCGCCAAGCTCCGATGACACTTTCAGTGCTTCTGCCCAGCCGCTCAGCGTGCCGGGCACGGTCAACGCAGCACGGGTGCCGCGGTGGGGAATAGCGCGTTCTCCCCGGTAGAAATCCAGTGACGCCAGCGATCCGGCGGCCCCGCTGGCGTCGATGGCCACAGGTTCCCCCTCAGGCGGAACAATCAGCCAGAATCCATCCCCGCCTATACCGTTCATATGGGGATAAACCACCGCGATAGTGGCGGCTGCGGCGACCATCGCTTCAACGGCATCACCGCCCTGACGCAGCACAGACAGCGCACTTTCAGAAGCCAGATGATGGGGCGTCACCGCCATGCCTCCGGGGGCCATATTGCTTTGCATATTTTTCTTCTCTTGCAGGAAATCCGCTCGGGTAGGGGAGTCAGAAGCAAGAGATGTTCCAGGTTGACGAGGATCGTTTCACTGTGTCAGGCTTTGATGAAACAAAAGTTGCAGGAGTCGGCATGAAACAGTTAGACGAGCGGTTGCGGGCGTCATGGGCGCTCTTTTCCCCGCAGGAGCAGCGCGTGGCCTCGTTCATCGTTGACCACTTTGATGACTTGATCAGCTACAACAGCGCCGAGTTGGCGCGGCTTTCAGGCGTGTCCAAGGCCACCGTGAGCCGCCTGTTTAAGCGCTTAGGTTACGAGCGCTACAAAGATATGCGCGAAGAGCTGCGGACCCTGCGCCAGAGCGGGATGCCGCTGACGGAAAACCGCGATGCCGTGCAGGGCAACACGCTGCTGGCGCGTCATTACAAGCAGGAAATGGCGAACCTTACTCAACTGGTGAATCAGCTGGAAGCGGGCCCGTTTGCCGAAGTGGTCAAGGCCCTTGTGACCGGAAAACGGCTGTTTATCATTGGGATGCGAAACTCCTGGCCGGTGGCGATGCACTTGCGCCAGCAGCTTTTGCAGGTGCGCAGCGGCGTACATCTGCTCCCGCAGCCGGGGCAGACGCTGGCGGAAGAGCTGGTGGATATCGGCCCGGAAGATTGCGTCGTCACCGTGGCGTTTCGCCGCAGGCCGCGCATTATTAAGCCACTGCTCACCAGTTTACAGCAGCGCGGTATACCGCTGGTGATGCTGAGCGAACCGGGTTCGGCGGTGCTGGCAAGTTATCCTGGCTGGCATTTGAGCGCGCCGCTCGACAGCGTTTCGGCGTTTGACAGCTACAGCAGCGCCATGAGCCTGGTGAATTTACTGGCTAACGCGGTGCTGCATGAATCATTGACCAGTGGGCGTCAGCGTATCCATAATATCGCTGAATTGTATACAGAGCTGGACGAACTCGAACAGCGTTGATGCTCCTCGACGGTGCAACTGCACAGTTCGGGTGAGCCAAAAGAGTTCATCGTTTTTACCCAAACCTGTTTTTCCGCGCTGGCTTAAGTCTGTCAGCCGGAAAAAATTTTGCCTGCGGCTGGCACATTAGTTGCAAAAGATGATTATAAGAATCTTTTGTTTCAATCTCAGACTCAAGGAATCGCCATGTTTGATATTCAGCAGTTTTCCCAGATCAACCCGCCGCACCGTTTGCTGATGGGGCCAGGCCCGATCAATGCCGATCCGCGCGTGCTGCGTGCCATGGCGAGCCAGCTTATCGGCCAGTATGACCCGGTGATGACGGGATATATGAATGAGGTGATGGTGCTGTACCGCGAGCTCTTCCGCACCGAAAACAAATGGACGATGCTGGTGGACGGCACTTCCCGCGCCGGGATCGAGGCCATTTTGCTGTCGGCTATTCGCCCTGGCGATAAAGTGCTTGTGCCAGTGTTTGGCCGTTTTGGTCACCTGCTGTGTGAGATTGCCCGCCGCTGCCGCGCCGAAGTGCACACCATTGAAGTGCCGTGGGGCGAAGTATTCAGCCCGCAGCAAATCGAAGACGCCATCAAAGCGGTAAAACCTCGCCTGCTACTGACCGTGCAGGGCGATACTTCCACCACGATGCTGCAGCCGCTGGCAGAACTGGGGGAGATCTGCCGCCGCCACGGCGTGCTGTTCTACACCGATGCTACAGCATCGTTTGGCGGGAACGAACTGCTCACCGATGCCTGGGGACTGGATGCCGTTTCCGCCGGATTGCAGAAGTGCCTGGGCGGCCCGTCAGGCAGCTCACCGGTCACCCTTAGTCCGAAAATGGAAGAGGCCATTCGCCGCCGTAAATGCGTGGAAGAAGGCATTCGCACTGCCGCCCATCAGGACGGGGACGAAGAGATGATCTACTCCAACTACTTCGATCTGGGCATGATCATGGACTACTGGGGGCCGGAACGTCTTAATCACCACACCGAAGCGACGAGCATGCTGTTTGCTGCCCGTGAGTGCGCCCGCGTGATCCTGGAAGAAGGTCTGGACGTCGGTATTGCCCGTCATGAGCTGCACGGCAGGGCGATGGTGGCGGGGATCCAGGGCATGGGGCTGGAAACTTTCGGCGATCTTGACCACAAGATGAACAACGTCCTCGGCGTGGCTATCCCGGCGCAGGTTCACGGCGAAGAGGTTCGTAAGCTGCTGCTGGAAGATTTCCATATCGAGATCGGCACCTCCTTCGGCCCGCTACAGGGCAAAATCTGGCGCATCGGCACCATGGGCTACAACGCACGCAAAGACTGCGTGCTGCAAACGCTCACCGCGCTGGAAGCGGTGCTTAACCGTCTCGGCTTTAAAAGCGTGCAGGGTGAAGCGATGCAGGCAGCGTGGAACGTTTACGCGCAGGGTGCCCGCTAATGGGCGCGCCGCTTATGGATGCTAACTATGCCGCGGTTGCCGCCCAGCGCGTCATGGACAGGGCTGACCAGCTAGCTGCTATCAGCGAAAGCGCGGGCCAGCTGACCCGGGTTTACCTTTCGGTGCAACATTTGCGGGCGAATCAGCTGGTCGCTGGCTGGATGGAGCAGCTCGGCATGACGACCTGGCAGGACGCTGTCGGCAATATTTGTGGGCGTTACGAAGGCAGGCAAGAAGGCGCGCAGGCGATTTTGCTGGGATCCCATCTTGATACGGTGCGCAATGCGGGCCGCTACGATGGGATGCTCGGCGTGCTGTGTGCCCTGGAAGTGGTCGCGTACCTTTATCAAAACAATATCCAGCTCGAGCAGGCCATCGAAATTGTCGGTTTTGGCGATGAAGAAGGCACCCGCTTTGGGGTTACCCTGCTGGGGAGCCGAGGCATCACCGGCAGTTGGCCGGCGCATTGGCTGAGCTGTGAAGATGCCAGCGGCGTCAGCGTGGCGCAGGCCATGACGATTGCCGGTCTGGATCCGACGCGTATTGCCAGCGCGGAGCGGCCAAAAAGCGATTTCAGCGCTTACCTTGAGCTGCATATCGAGCAGGGACCGGTGCTGGAAGAGCAGGGCCTTGCGCTGGGCGTGGTCACGGCCATTAACGGTGCCCGTCGCCTGAACTGCAGCTTTACCGGCCATGCGGGCCATGCGGGGACGGTGCCAATGGCGCTGCGCAAAGATGCGCTGGCCGCCGCTGCCGAATGGATGACCTTTATTGAATCCGCCACGCGCCGCCACGGCCCCGACGAAGTTGCCACGGTGGGAACGTTAAGCTGCGCGCCAGGCGCGGTGAACGTCATCCCTGGCGACGTTCAGCTTACGCTGGACATTCGCAGCCCGCGTGACGAAAGCCTGGCGAGTTTGTTAGGCCAGCTTCTTGCCGAAGGGGAAGCGATTGCCGCCCGTCGCGGTATGCAGTTTACCGCAGAAGCCTACTACGCTATTCCAGCCACGCCGTGTGATGCGGCATTGCAGGCAACGCTAACGCAGGCGGTGAGCGAAGTTCAGGGGCGGAGCCTGTCGTTGCCAAGCGGCGCAGGGCACGACGCCATTGCCATCGCCGAGCGTTGGCCGAGCGCTATGCTGTTTGTTCGCTGCGAGAAGGGTATCAGCCATCATCCGGCAGAATCCGTTATTGAAAGCGACGTGGCCCTTGCCGTCCAGGCTTTCACTCGCGCCGTGACTGTGCTGGCGGAACAATAAAAAAACCGGCCTGAATAGGCCGGTTTCTGCATACTTTCATTCTTAAAGGCTGAAAGGATCGGCATCCTGCCAGGCCGGGAATTTCTCCCGGTACTCCCGCAGCGCAATCAGCGAAAGATCGGCATCAAGTCGTGCCGCCTGGTGAGGTTCAACGCTCGCCAGGATCTCGCCCTGCGGGCTGATGATCCGGCTGTCGCCCCGGTAATGGTGGCCGTTGCCGTCGGTGCCCACGCGATTGCAGCCTGCCACATAAGCCTGGTTCTCAATGGCGCGCGCCTGCAGCAGGCTTTGCCAGTGCAGAGAGCGCGGCGCGGGCCAGTTGGCGACGTACAGCGCCAGATCGTAGTCGTTGCGATTGCGGGACCACACCGGGAAGCGCAGGTCGTAGCAAACCAGCGGTAAAATACGCCAGCCTTTCCACTCAATAATCACGCGTTCTTCCCCGGCCTGATAATGATGATGCTCATCGGCCATGCGGAACAGGTGGCGCTTATCGTAGAAATGCACTTTGCCGTCCGGCTGAACCAGCAGGAAGCGGTTCACCGGCCCGCGTTCGGTTTGCAGAGCGGCGCTGCCGGCGATCATCGCCTGCGTTTGCTGGGCTTTGAACTGCATCCAGTCAATCACTTCCTGTTCCGGCATTGACTGCACGGCGGCTTCCATCGCGAAGCCGGTGGTGAACATTTCCGGCAGAATAATCAGGTCACGTCCGCGCACGCCCTCCAGCAGCACATCAAAATGACGCAGGTTCGCGGCACCGTCCATCCAGACGAGCGGTTGTTGCAGAACGGAAACTTTCAGACCAGACACCATCGGCAGCCTCTTAGCAGAATATTTCATCCACTGTAGCACGAGAAAACGTGCTTTTGTTGGCAATAAAAAACCCCTCATAAGAGGGGTTAATGGTCAGGCGGCTTCAACCTTTCTGTGCTTTTCCGGCACCTTCACCGGCTGTGTCGCCAGCGCCTCCGGATCAAACTCATCCACGTTGATGCTGCGCAGGCGGCTGGCTTCCGCTTTGGTCAGAATCGCCGCTTCATCGGCGGTGATCTTGCCTTCACCCAGCAGCTGCTTCGCCAGTTCATCCAGGCGAGTGAACGGCAGATTGCGCTTCAGCTCTTTGCATACGCGCTGGTGGATTGGCTCGGCGGCCATAATATCCAGCAGAGCGGCTTCCAGCAGGCCAGCAGGGTTATGCTCGCTTGGCGTCAGGTACTGACCGCGGCCAATACGCGACCGGGTTGCGGACGGCACCTGCAGGATTTTCGCCAGCTTGTGGTCCAGCACATCGGACGGCGCATCGTAGCGGCGACCCAGCGGGAAGATAACCAGCCGCAGCGTACCGGCCACAAAGCGGTTCGGGAAGTTGCGCAGCAGGTCATCAATCGCCTGTTCGGCCTGGAACAACGCATCCTGCACGCCCCAGTGAACCAGCGGCAGATCGGCTTCGTTACGCCCTTCATCTTCGTAGCGTTTCAGCACCGCCGTCGCCAGATAAAGCTGGCTCAGCACATCACCCAGGCGGGCAGAGATACGCTCTCTGCGCTTCAGGCTACCGCCCAGCACGGCCATGGAGACATCCGACAGCAGCGCCAGGTTGGCGCTCAGGCGGTTGATGTACTGGTAGTAGCGTTTAGTTGCATCGCGGGTCGGCGTGCTGCTGCCGAGGCCGTTGGTCAGGCCCAGCCACAGGCTGCGCATTTTGTTGCTGCCCACGTGGCCGATGTGCTTGAACAGCAGCTTATCGAAGGCATTCACGTCGTTATTCTGCGCCGCGGCCATCTCTTCCAGCACGTACGGATGGCAGCGAATTGCGCCCTGGCCGAAGATGATCATGCTGCGGGTCAGAATGTTAGCGCCTTCAACGGTGATGGCGATCGGCGCGCCCTGGTAAGCACGGGCCACGAAGTTAGCGTCGCCGAGCATGATGCCTTTCCCGCCGACGATATCCATCGCATCAAGAATGGCGCGCTGGCCACGGTGGGTACAGTGGTACTTAACAATCGCAGACAGTACGGCGGGTTTCTCACCGAGCACGATGCCGTAGGTAATTAAAGAAGCTGCGGCATCCATGACATACGCGTTACCGGCGATGCGTGCCAGCGGCTCTTCAATCCCTTCCATTTTGCCGATAGAGATTTTGAACTGACGGCGAATATGCGCGTAAGCACCCGTTGCCATCGCCACGGATTTCAGGCCGCCGGTAGCGTTAGACGGCAGGGTAATGCCGCGACCTACGGACAGGCACTCAACCAGCATACGCCAGCCCTGACCGGCCATTTTTGGGCCACCGATAATAAAGTCGATAGGCACAAAGATGTCGTTCCCACGGGTTGGGCCGTTCTGGAACGGCACGTTCAGCGGGAAGTGACGTTTGCCGATCTCCACGCCAGGCGTGTGGGTTGGGATCAGCGCACAGGTAATGCCGAGGTCTTCTTCGCCGCCGAGCAGGCGTTTCGGGTCAGACAGTTTGAACGCCAGGCCCAGTACGGTGGCGATAGGGGCGAGCGTGATATAGCGTTTGTTCCAGGTCAGGCGCATACCGAGCACCTGTTCACCCTGCCATTCCCCCATGCAAACCACGCCGCTGTCCGGGATTGCGCCGGCATCGGAACCGGCTTCCGGGCTGGTCAGCGCGAAGCAAGGGATTTCCAGGCCGCGCGCCAGGCGAGGCAGGTAGTGATCTTTTTGCTCTTCGGTGCCGTAGTGCTGCAGCAGTTCGCCCGGGCCTAAGGAGTTAGGCACGCCGACGGTAATCGCCAGGATCCCGGAAACGCCGGACAGTTTTTGCAGCACGCGAGCCTGAGCATAGGCTGAGAACTCGAGGCCGCCGTACTCTTTCTTGATGATCATCGCGAAGAAGCGATGCTCTTTCAGGTAAGCCCACAGCTCAGGGGGCAGGTCGGCCAGCTCATGGGTGATCTGGAAGTCGTTCGCCATGCGACAGGCTTCTTCCACCGGGCCATCAAGGAACGCCTGTTCCTCTTCGGTCAGCTTTGGCTGAGGGTAGTTATGCAGTTTTTGCCAGTCCGGCTTGCCGCGGAACAGATCGCCTTCCCACCAGGTCGTCCCGGCGTCGATGGCTTCTTTTTCGGTGCGGGACATCGGCGGCATGACTTTGCGGAAGCCACGGAAGATCGGTGCGGAGATCAGCGATTTACGCAGCGGCGTGACCAGCAGCGGCACCAGAATTACCGCCAGCGGAACCAGCACCCAGAAAGACCAGATGCCAGCGAAGCCCAGCGCGGCGGTCCACGCGAGCAGAAGCACGCTGCTAAGCAGCAGATTTGCCTGGTGATAGAACAACACACCCAGCAGAACAACGGTAAGGACAATGCTTAAAATCAACATAAAGAAAGCTCCCTTGCTTGTAGGAGGTCTGACCACTTGTGATGTATTGGTTGTAGTGGATGTTGCTTTCTTTAGCAATGTGTTTACAAAATAATTACAACCTCGCTCACATTGTTGCCGCACTTCCAGGGAAAACCCCGGCTTTACACGCGGGGTTACGCTTCTCGCTTTCGGCGCTATCCGGTACACTGCGGGATGTGAAATTCACTCAAACCTCAAGGACCTCCTCATGTACCAGGATCTTATTCGTAGTGAGCTAAATGAAGCGGCGGAAACGCTGACTAACTTCCTTAAGGATGAAGCCAACATTCATGCCATCCAGCGCGCAGCGGTGCTGCTGGCAGACAGTTTCAAAGCGGGCGGCAAAGTACTGTCCTGCGGGAACGGTGGCTCACACTGCGATGCTATGCACTTTGCGGAAGAGTTAACGGGCCGCTATCGTGAGAACCGCCCGGGCTATCCGGCGATCGCGATTTCTGACGTGAGCCACATCTCCTGCGTCAGCAACGATTTTGGCTACGACTATGTCTTCTCTCGCTACGTTGAAGCCGTTGGCCGCGAAGGCGACGTGCTGCTGGGGATCTCCACGTCCGGCAACTCCGGCAACGTCATCAAAGCGATTGAAGCTGCCCGCGCGAAAGGCATGAAAGTCATTACTCTGACCGGCAAAGACGGCGGCAAAATGGCCGGTACGGCTGACATCGAAATCCGTGTGCCGCACTTCGGCTATGCGGACCGCATTCAGGAAATTCACATCAAAGTGATCCACATCCTGATTCAGTTAATCGAAAAAGAAATGGTTAAAGCTTAGCCCGTAATGCCCCAGCTCCTCCCGGAGCAGGGGCATTCGTTGTGGGAGAGAAGAGATGTGCGAATTGCTCGGGATGAGTGCCAACGTACCGACGGATATCTGTTTTAGTTTTACCGGACTGGTGCAGCGCGGAGGCGGAACAGGCCCCCATAAAGACGGCTGGGGTATAACCTTCTACGAAGGAAAAGGCTGCCGCACGTTTAAAGATCCGCAGCCGAGCTTTAACTCGCCCATCGCCCGCCTCGTCCAGGATTACCCAATTAAATCCTGCTCGGTTATTGCGCATATTCGCCAGGCAAACCGCGGCAAGGTTGCGCTGGAAAACACCCATCCGTTCACCCGCGAACTGTGGGGCCGCAACTGGACCTATGCCCATAACGGGCAACTCAAGGGCTATCGCACGCTGGAGACGGGGACGTTCCGCCCGATTGGCGAAACGGACAGCGAGCAGGCGTTCTGCTGGCTGCTGCACAAACTCACGCAGCGTTACCCGCGCACGCCGGGCAATATGGAAGCGGTATTCCGCTACATCACTGAACTGGGCGCAGAGCTTAGAGAAAAGGGCGTGTTTAACATGCTGCTGTCGGACGGGCGCTACGTGATGGCGTTTTGCTCGACGAACCTGTTCTGGATCACCCGCAGAGCGCCATTCGGTGTCGCTAAGCTGCTGGATCAGGACGTGGAAATTGATTTTCAGGAAGAGACCACACCGAACGATGTGGTCACGGTCATCGCAACTCAGCCGCTGACCGCCAACGAAACCTGGCACAAAATTGAGCCAGGCAAGTCGGCGTTATTTTGCCTCGGTGAGCTTATAGTTTGAAGCCAGCTGCGGTTGAACTGGCGTCATCACGGTAGGTTTGCTGATGACGTAGTTCCCGCTGACCACGGCCACGCCCGGTGGTTGATGGTTAGCCGCGAAGTAGTCATAGCCCGGTTTCAGCTCTTTCCAGAAGTTGATGTAGGTGGAGTACTTGTGGCGTTCCATATTGGCGTCGGTCATACGGAACGGGAAGATACTCACCTGCACGCGTGGCTGCCCAAACACCAAAGCCCCGGTCACAAACTGGAAGATTTCGTCGATGCCGGAGTCGGTCATGGCATAGCAGCCAATCGACACGCAGGCGCCGTGAATCATCAGGTATTTCCCTTCATAGCCGTGAGCGCGGTCAAATTCATTCGGGAAGCCAATATTAATGGCTTTATAGAAGCGGCTGTCCGGTTTTAACTGACTGCGATCAACGCTATAAAACCCTTCCGGGCTTTTAAAATCGCCCTGACGCTGTTTTGGCCCCAGGCCGCCGGAATAGTTACAGATGCGGTAACTGTTGAGGAGCTGGTACTGCTCGCCCATCTTCACCCACAGTTCCAGGGTGCGCTCTTCTTTAAAGATTTGAATATAAACCGGGGAGCCCATTAGCTGCTGTCTGCTATCTTTGCCGACAGGGGCGGCGACACCGCTGCTGTTAAGCAGGCTGGCGAAAGAGAAAAACGGCATAGAGAGCATCGCAATAATCAGTGCGATCTTACGCATACTGCTTGATTCCTTGATAAACCTGAAACTAACAGCCAGGACGGCTAAAGGGACCCGAAATCAGAAAATTCTGTACAGGATTGCGCTCACATTAGCATCGTGGCTAATTTTCGCAAGCGCCAGACGCGGGCGTTTACACATTTTATTGGAATCAATTGGAGTTTTTGCGGTGTGTCACTTTATGCCCGAGGTGATGCCACTTGCAGGAAAAGATTTGGTGGCCTGCGACAATTTCCTCATTTTGAAAATTAGCTGTATACTTATCCAGTGTTATTTTTCTGGTTGAGTGGATATGCGCAAAATCATTCATGTCGATATGGACTGCTTTTTTGCCGCCGTTGAGATGCGTGATAACCCTGCCCTGCGCGATATTCCCCTCGCTATTGGCGGCAGCGCCCAACGGCGAGGCGTGATCAGCACGGCGAACTATCCCGCCAGAAAATACGGCGTGCGCAGCGCGATGTCGACCGCGATGGCGCTAAAACTCTGTCCGCATCTCACGCTATTGCCGGGCCGGTTCGACGCCTATAAAGAAGCCTCTAACCATATTCGTGAAATCTTCTCCCGCTATACCCCGCTGATCGAACCCTTGTCGCTGGATGAAGCTTATCTGGACGTTACGGACAGCGAACACTGCCAGGGCTCGGCCACGTTGATAGCACGCGAAATTCGTCAGGCCATTGCCGACGAACTGAACCTGACCGCCTCAGCTGGCATTGCGCCGATAAAGTTTCTGGCAAAGATTGCCTCCGACCTCAATAAACCCAACGGCCAGTATGTCATTACGCCCGAACAGGTGCCGGACTTTTTAGCGACGCTACCGCTCGGGAAAATTCCCGGCGTGGGCAAAGTCACGGTGGCAAAGCTGGAAACGCTCGGTCTGCGAACCTGCGCTGACGTGCAAAATGCTGACCTGGCCATGTTGTTAAAACGCTTTGGGAAATTTGGCCGGGTGCTGTGGGAGCGCAGCCAGGGCATTGATGAGCGTGAGATCAGTAACGATCGTCAGAGAAAGTCGGTGGGGGTAGAGCGGACGCTCGCGGAAGACATTCATGAATGGCCAGAATGCGAAGAGATTATTGAACGCCTGTACCCGGAGCTTGAGAGGCGACTTGCCAAAGAGCGGGCCGACCTGCGTATCGCCCGGCAAGGCATCAAGCTGAAGTTTAATGACTTTCAGCTGACGACCCAGGAGCACGTCTGGCCGAAGCTGAACAAAGAAGACCTGATTGCCACCGCCCGTAAAACATGGGAAGAACGGCGGGGAGGGCGCGGCGTCCGGCTGGTGGGGCTGCATGTGACGCTGCTCGACCCGCAACTGGAGAGACAACTGCTGCTGGGGTTGTGAATTAGACCCTCATCCCGGCCTTCTCTCTGGAAGGGAGAAGGGGAAAAACACGTTTTCGCTGAAAATGAGGCAGACAAAGAAAATCCCCTCTCCCTTATAGGGAGAGGGTTAGGGTGAGGGTAAAACTTACTTCGCCGGAATCGCCTTCAGCAGCTCGGTCAGCAGCGTCCAGTACTGGCCAACGCTCTCAATATGTACCTGCTCGTCCGGGGAATGTGGGCCGGTAATGGTTGGCCCGATGGAAACCATATCCATCTCCGGATACGGCTTTTTGAACAGACCACATTCCAGGCCCGCGTGGATAACCATGATGTTTGGCGTCTGGTTGAACAGCTTCTGGTAAGTCTCGCGTACCAGGGCCATCACCGGAGACTTAGCGTCCGGCTGCCAGCCAGGATAGCTGCCTTTCGCCACGGTTTTCGCCCCGGCCAGTTCACCCAGGGACTCCAGCACGCTAACCACGTAGTCTTTACCGGAATCGATCAGGGAACGAATCAGGCAGATAATTTCTGCACTGTCGTCGCTCATGGTCACGACGCCCGCGTTCAGGGAAGTCTCAACCACGCCCTTCACTTCGTCTGAGTTACGAATCACGCCGTTTGGCGTTGCGTTCAGCAGATGCAGGAAGGTATCGCGAGTTTTAGCGGTCAGCGCCTGTTTGTCAGACGTTGTGGCTTCCACCAGCACGGTAATGTTCTTCTCGACCGCAGACAGTTCATTTTTCAGAACGGCCAGGTAAGCGTTAGCCGCAGACTTCAGCTCGGCCGCTTTCGCCGCAGGCACGGCCAGCGTGGCGAAGGCTTCGCGCGGAATGGCGTTACGCAGGGTGCCGCCGTTCAGGTCGAGCAGACGTGCGTCCAGTTCCGCGGCATGAGCCAGCAGGAAGCGAGCCAGCAGCTTGTTG
This sequence comes from Cedecea sp. AS113, assembly GCF_037152415.1. Taxonomy (NCBI): domain Bacteria; kingdom Pseudomonadati; phylum Pseudomonadota; class Gammaproteobacteria; order Enterobacterales; family Enterobacteriaceae; genus Cedecea; species Cedecea sp. AS113. Next base: position 10,259 of record NZ_JBBCMI010000030.1, on the reverse strand, counting down.
GCGTTCCCCAGGCCCAGATGGATATCTGCGCCGGAGTGGCCGCCTTTCAGCCCTTTGATGGTCAGCTTGAAGGTGTCAAACCCAGCCGGAACGGCTTCACGCTGCAGCGGCAGCGTAGTGATAAAGTCGATCCCGCCCGCGCAGCCCATGTAGATCTCACCTTCCGTTTCGGAGTCGGTGTTGATCAGGATATCTGCCTGCATCCAGCCCGCCTGCAGGCCAAATGCGCCGTCCATCCCGGCTTCTTCGGTCATGGTCAGCAGCACTTCCAGCGGGCCGTGCGCCACGCTGTCGTCAGCCAGCACCGCCAGCGCGGACGCCATACCGATGCCGTTGTCTGCGCCCAGCGTGGTGCCGCGCGCTTTTACCCACTCGCCGTCGATGTACGGCTGGATAGGATCTTTAGCGAAGTCGTGAACGGTGTCGTTGTTTTTTTGCGGCACCATGTCGAGGTGCGCCTGAAGCGCCACAGGTTTGCGGTTTTCCATGCCCGGCGTAGCAGGCTTGCGAATCAGGATATTCCCCACCTGGTCACGTTCGACGTGCAGGCCTTTTTCTTTTGCCCAGGACAGGATGTGTTCCGCCAGCGCTTCTTCATGATAGGACGGATGCGGAATAGAACAGATTTTGGCAAAAATATCCCACAGCGGCTGTGGCGATAATTGAGACAATTCAGACACGTTGAGTCTCCCTGGAGTCGTTTTTTTGGCTGACCGGTTACGTTTTTAGCCGGGTTCAGATACACCACAAGCACGGCTTGCGCGATGTTCTGAGAATACCACTTTCTTTTGTTGCGTGAAGGCTGAATACGAGCAAAATCCGCTGCCAGTGGCCTGCGGCACTGGTTTTTAGTGCGCCAGATCTCTATAATCTCGCGCAACCAAAACTCCTTCGAATACTTTTTAAGCCGTTATTTACAGGCCGGGACACTTCACATGAGCGAAAAATACGTCGTCACCTGGGACATGTTGCAGATTCACGCCCGCAAACTGGCTCAGCGTCTGCTGCCAGCCGAACAGTGGAAAGGCATTATTGCCGTTAGCCGTGGTGGCCTGGTGCCGGGCGCGCTGCTGGCTCGTGAACTGGGTATTCGCCATGTTGATACCGTTTGTATCTCCAGCTACGACCACGACAACCAGCGTGAGCTGACCGTGCTGAAGCGTGCGGAAGGCGACGGCGAAGGTTTTATCGTGATCGATGACCTGGTCGACACCGGCGGTACCGCGGTAGCCATTCGCGAAATGTATCCGAAAGCTCACTTCGTCACTATCTTCGCTAAACCAGCCGGTCAGCCGCTGGTGGACGATTACGTGATTGATATCCCGCAGGACACCTGGATTGAGCAGCCGTGGGATATGGGCGTGGTGTTTGTGCCGCCGTTGGCTGGCCGTTAATCCCTCCATGATTTGAGCTTTGTCATTTATTTGGCGCCCGGCATAGCCGGGCGTTTGTGTTATTTGGACCGTATCAGGCTACAATAGCGACGTTTCTCGTATTCATGGAGGCAGTGAAACGATGTCGCAGGCCAACCTCAGCGAAACCCTCTTTAAGCCAAGATTCAAACACCCGGAAACGTCCACGCTTGTTCGTCGCGCACGGCATACCGCCACGCCCGCGATCCAGTCCGCGCTGGACGGCAAAAACGTGCCCCACTGGTACCGCATGATCAACCGCCTGATGTGGATCTGGCGCGGGGTCGATCCGCGTGAAATCCTCGAAGTCCAGGCCCGGATTGCCTGCACCGAGGCTGAACGTACCAACGACGACCTGTTTGATACCGTGATGGGCTATCGCGGGGGGAACTGGATCTACGAATGGTCGAAGCAGGCGATGCTCTGGCAGCAGCGTGCCGGCCAGGAAACGGACGAAGAGAAAATCGGCAAATGCTGGCTGCAGGCGGCTAACCTCTACAGCATTGCGGCGTACCCGCACCTGAAAGGGGACGCGTTGGCGGAGCAGGCCCAGGTGTTGGCTAATCGGGCTTACGAAGAGGCGGCTCCCCGGTTGTCCGGCGGGCTGCGCGAGCTTGAATTCCCGATGACCGGTGGCGGCACCATCAGCGGCTTCCTGCACATGCCTAAAGGGGTAGAAGGGCCATTCCCGACCGTGCTGATGTGCGGCGGCCTCGATGCCCTACAGAGCGATTATTACAGCCTGTTTGAGAAATATTTTGCCCCACAGGGCATCGCGATGTTGACCATCGACATGCCGTCAGTCGGTTTTTCCTCTAAGTGGAAGCTGACCCAGGATTCCAGCGTGCTGCACCAGCACGTGCTCAAAGCATTGCCCAACATTCCTTGGGTTGACCACACGCGCGTCGCAGCATTTGGCTTCCGCTTTGGCGCCAACGTTGCCGTGCGCCTGGCCTACCTCGAAGCGCCGCGCCTGAAAGCCGTTGCCTGCCTTGGGCCGGTGGTTCACGCCCTGCTGAGCGACCCGCAGCGCCAGGCCAACGTGCCGGAAATGTACATTGACGTGCTTGCGAGCCGCCTGGGCATGACCAGCATCTCCGACAGCGCGCTGAGCGTGGAGCTAAACCGCTACTCCCTGAAAACGCAGGGGCTGCTGGGCCGCCGCTGCCCAACGCCGATGCTGTCCGGCTTTTGGGAGAACGATCCGTTCAGCCCGGAAGAAGAATCCCGTTTAATCACTTCGTCATCTGCCGACGGCAAATTACTCCAGATCCCGTTTAAGCCGGTGTATCAAAATTTTGACAAAGCGCTGCAGGAAGTTACCGGCTGGATGAAACAAAGATTACGTTAAATATTTGCTAAATTACGGCGGTTTGCTAAAACAGTTGCTTCACAACAGGAGATCGTAATGACGTTACCGAGTGGACACCCGAAAAGTAGACTGATCAGAAAGTTCGCCTCGCTTGGCCCGTATATCCGGGAAGAGCAGTGTGAAGACAACCGTTTCTTCTTCGATTGCCTGGCGGTGTGCGTTAACGTAAAGCCCGCGCCGGAGAAACGCGAATTTTGGGGATGGTGGATGGTGCTGGAAGCCCAGGAAAAGCAGTTTACCTACACCTGGCAGTTCGGCCTGTTTGATAAAGACGGCAAATGGACGGCGACCCCGGCAAAAGATAAAGAAGTGGATGAAAAGCTGGAGCAGACGCTGCGCGGTTTCCACGGACGCCTGAAAGATTTACTCGCCACCCTTGAGCTTGGGCTGGTGCCTGCCGAGAACTTTGCGGAAAAGTCGCTTAAACTCTCTGCCTGAAAATAAAAAATCCCCGTCAAGCTGACGGGGATTTTTTTATCCGCAGTATCGCGAATTAGAACTGGTACACCATACCTACCGCAACAACGTCGTCGTTGTTCAGCTTCAGCTTGTTGTTGTCGCTCAGCTGGTTGATTTTGTAATCAACAAACGCAGACATGTTTTTGTTGAAGTAATAGGTGGCGGCCACGTCGATGTATTTCACCAGATCCGCATCACCAATGCCTTCGATGTCTTTCGCTTTAGACTGCACGTAGCCCAGGGATGGACGCAGACCGAAGTCGAACTGGTACTGAGCGATGGCTTCGAACGCCTGGTTTTTGTTAGCAAAACCAGACACGCTGCTGCTGGTGCCCGCCAGGGAGCCCGGAACGCTGATTGGGTTCATGTTACGGGTTTCAGCGTAGATGGTTGCCAGGTACACGTTGTTTTTGTCGTACTTGATGCCGGTGGTCCAGGCTTCAGCTTTATCGCCTTTACCGTAAACGGACGCTTTCTGCGCGTTGGTACGGTTAGAGTTGGCGTATGCTGCGCCCACGCTCAGGCCGGTGTCAGCGATGTCGTAGGACAGGCTGGTACCGAAGCCGTCGCCGTTCTGGCGAGAAGTATCGGAACGGGTGTTCGCGCTGTCAGCCCCGTTCTTGCCCTGGTATTGCAGAGCCAGCTTCAGGCCGTCAACCAGACCGAAGAAATTGTTGTTGCGGTAAGTCGCCACGCCGGTCGCACGGCCGGTCATGAAGGTGTCGGTTCTGACGAAAGAGTCATCGCCGAACTCTGGCATCATATCGGTGTAAGAGGCGATGTTGTACAGCACGCCGTAGTTACGACCGTAATCAAATGAGCCGTAGTCACCGGCTTTCAGGCCCGCGAACGCCAGGCGAGTTTTGGTGCCGGTAGAGTCGTTCTCTGCTTTGTTACCCGCAATCTGGTATTCCCACTGGCCGTAACCGGTCAGCTGGCTGTTAATCTGAGTTTCACCTTTAAAGCCCAGGCGAGCGTAAGTCTGGTCGCCATCGGAACCGGTGTTGTCGCTGAAGTAGTGTTCAGCTTTAACGCGGCCATAGATGTCAACCTTGTTGCCGTTTTTGTTATAAACTTCGGCTGCCTGAGAAGCAGAAGCAGCCACGATACCCATTACCACTAATGCCAGTGTGCTCTTTTTCATTTGTTATCCCAAGAATGATGAACGCTTGCAAAATTGATCCAGGAGTCGGGCTCCTGCTAAAAACAGGAAGGGTTTTATCGTTCTCAGATTAAAGATTTATGACAATTTAGGAGAAAGATTAAATAAACGTAATAAAGTTTATATGTCATAAAAATGTAAAATATATCCGCTATCCTCAGCGATCCTTTCTGGCTTATTAGCCCTTTTCCCACGCCGCCTGTTGGCAAGCCGCGCGACTCCTGTTACAACGTCATCTGGCTTTTTAATTTCCCCTTATTTGTAGAAACGGCAGAGAATCATGAGTGACAGCCAGACGCTGGTCGTAAAACTAGGCACCAGCGTATTAACCGGTGGCTCCCGCCGCCTGAACCGCGCCCATATTGTTGAACTGGTTCGCCAGTGTGCCCAGCTGCACGCGGCGGGGCATCGTATTGTGATTGTGACTTCCGGGGCGATTGCCGCCGGGCGTGAACACCTCGGCTACCCCGAACTCCCCGCCACCATCGCGTCCAAGCAGCTGCTGGCCGCGGTAGGGCAAAGTCGCCTGATTCAGCTCTGGGAACAGCTGTTCTCTATTTACGGCATTCACGTCGGGCAGATGCTGCTGACCCGCGCCGATATGGAAGATCGCGAACGCTTCCTTAATGCCCGCGACACGCTCAGAGCGCTGTTAGATAACAACATTGTGCCGGTCATTAATGAAAACGACGCCGTGGCGACGGCTGAGATCAAAGTCGGCGACAACGACAACCTTTCCGCGCTGGCCGCGATTCTGGCCGGGGCCGACAAGCTGCTGCTGCTCACCGACCAGCAGGGCCTTTACACCGCCGACCCGCGTAACAACCCGGCAGCGGAACTGATTAAAGAAGTGCACGGCATCGACGATGCGCTGCGCGCCATTGCGGGCGACAGCGTTTCCGGCCTCGGCACGGGCGGCATGGGCACCAAGCTCCAGGCGGCCGACGTCGCCTGCCGCGCGGGTATCGACGTCATCATCGCCGCAGGCAGCAAGCCGGGCGTTATCGGCGACGTCATGGCCGGCAACCCTGTAGGAACGCGCTTCCACGCGCAGCAGTCGCCGCTGGAGAACCGCAAACGCTGGATCTTTGGCGCTCCGCCTGCCGGCGAAATCACCGTGGATGACGGCGCGCTGTCCGCTATTCTGGAGCGTGGCAGCTCGCTACTGCCTAAAGGCATCAAAAGCGTGAGCGGCAACTTCTCCCGCGGCGAGGTGATCCGCATTCGCAGCCTGGAAGGGCGCGACATCGCCCACGGTGTTTGCCGCTACAACAGCGACGCGCTGCGCCGCATTGCCGGGCATCACTCCCAGCAAATCGACGACATCCTCGGCTATGAATACGGCCCGGTGGCCGTGCATCGCGACGACATGATTGTTAATTAAGGAGCAGACTAATGCTTGAACAAATGGGCAAAGCGGCAAAAGAGGCCTCTTACCAGCTGGCACTGCTCTCCGGCCGCGAAAAGAACCGCGTGCTGGAAAAAATTGCCGACTACCTTGAAGCGCGTTCGGAGCAGATCCTGACCGCCAACCAGCAGGACGTGGACGAAGCGCGTAAAAACGGCCTCAGCGAAGCCATGCTCGATCGCCTGCAGCTCACCCCGGCTCGCCTGAAAGGCATCGCCGACGATGTGCGGCAGGTATGCAGCCTCGCTGACCCGGTAGGGCAGGTGATCGACGGCGGGCTGCTGGACAGCGGGCTGCGCATCGAGCGCCGCCGCGTACCGCTCGGCGTGGTGGGCGTAATCTATGAAGCTCGCCCGAACGTGACCGTGGACGTCACCTCCCTGTGCCTGAAAACCGGCAACGCCGCCATTCTGCGCGGCGGGAAAGAAACCTGGCGCACCAACAACGCCACGGTGGCGGTGATCCAGCAGGCGCTGGAAGAGTGCGGCCTGCCGAAAGCGGCGGTTCAGGCGATTGAAAACCCGGACCGCGCGCTGGTCACCGAAATGCTGCGCCTCGACCGCTACATCGACATTCTGATCCCTCGCGGTGGCGCGGGCCTGCATAAACTCTGCCGTGAACAGTCGACGATCCCAGTGATCACCGGCGGCATCGGCGTGTGCCACATCGTAGTGGACGACACCGCCGAGATTGAACCGGCGCTGAAAATCATCGTGAACGCCAAAACCCAGCGCCCGAGCACCTGCAACACGGTGGAAACGCTGCTGGTGCACCAGGCGATTGCCGACGGCTTCCTGCCTGCGCTGAGCAAGCAGATGGCGGAGTCCGGCGTAACGCTGCATGCTGACGAGAAATCGCTGCCTGTACTGCAAACCGGCCCGGCGGCGGTGGAAGCGGTGAAAGAGGCGGATTACAACGACGAATGGCTGTCGCTGCACCTGAATGTGAAAGTGGTGGCGGATCTCGATGATGCCATCGCCCATATTCGCGAGCACGGTACCCAGCATTCGGACGCTATCCTGACCCGCACGCTGCGCAACGCGAACCGCTTTATTAACGAAGTGGATTCCTCTGCCGTGTACGTCAACGCCTCAACCCGCTTCACCGACGGTGGCCAGTTCGGCCTGGGCGCGGAAGTGGCGGTCAGCACCCAGAAGCTGCACGCCCGCGGCCCGATGGGGCTTGAAGCCTTAACTACCTACAAGTGGATCGGTTTCGGCGACGACACTATTCGTGCGTAATTGAAGACAGGGTGATGCAAAAACCAGCGGTCAGTTTGATAAGTGGTTGACGCATCACCCAATCTTCCTTAACCTTTTACACCGCAGCCACGCTCGTGGCGCGTCCGGAAAGCCGATATAGCTCAGTTGGTAGAGCAGCGCATTCGTAATGCGAAGGTCGTAGGTTCGACTCCTATTATCGGCACCATTTCAAACTCTTCCCAAGTCTACCGAAATCAACTAAAAGCCCGTATACTGCGGTTCATGGCCCGTATCCTATCTCCTGTTATCAACTGGACTCAACCGAAATCAAGTCACAGTTGGGGGCATAAGTGGGGGCATTCTGTGTTCGGTCCAGGGAGATGCCCCCAATGAAGCTAAATGCGCGACAGGTAGACGCTGCTAAACCCAGAGAGAAAGCCTATAAGCTGGCAGATGGTGCTGGTTTGTATCTTGAGGTTGTTCCCTCTGGTTCCAGATACTGGCGGATGAAGTATCGCTTCAATGGAAAAGAGAAACGTCTGGCTTTCGGTGTCTATCCAGCAGTGTCGCTTGCGCAAGCAAGAGCACTGCGTGACGACGCCAAGAAAAAGCTGGCTGAGGGTATCGATCCATCTTTTGCCAAGAAAGAAGAAAAGCTGGTTCGCGATGTGCAACTCAACAACACGTTTCAGTCTGTGGCACTTGAGTGGCATGGTACGAAGGTGAGCCGGTGGTCAGAAGGCTATGCCTCCGACATTATCGAAGCTTTCAATAAAGATATTTTCCCCTATATCGGCCAACTTCCGGTGAATGAAATCAAACCACTGGTTCTGCTGAATGTGCTGCGTCGAATGGAAAGCCGTGGCGCGACAGAGAAGGCCAAGAAGGTTCGCCAACGCTGCAGTGAAGTCTTTCGTTACGCCATAGTTACCGGTCGTGCGGAATACAATCCTGCAGCGGATCTAACCAGCGCGATGTCAGGGCATGAATCGAAGCATTATCCCTTCCTTACTGTAGAGGAGTTACCAGACTTCTTTACAGCTCTCACAGGCTATACAGGAAGCCCGTTAGTTGTTCTTGCCGCTCGGCTGCTGATCCTTACGGGGGTTCGCACTGGCGAGCTCCGAGGTGCTTTTTGGAGTGAGTTTGATCTTGAAAAAGCGGTGTGGGAAATACCTGCAGAGCGTATGAAGATGAAACGGCCTCATCTTGTACCCCTCTCTACCCAAGCGCTGGAAATCGTACAGCTGCTCAAAGTAATGTCCGGGCAATATCCGTTGGTGTTCCCAGGGCGCAATGATCCACGTAAAACGATGAGTGAAGCGAGTATTAATCAGGTATTCAAACGGATTGGGTATACGGGGAAGGTTACTGGACATGGTTTTAGGCACACGATGAGTACAATTTTACATGAGGAAGGGTTCAATACCGCATGGATTGAGACCCAGCTTGCGCATGTCGATAAGAATGCGATTCGTGGGACGTACAACCATGCGTTGTATCTGGAAGGGCGGAGGGAGATGATGCAGTGGTATGCGGATTATATCGGAAAAAAAGGACAGTCTAAGTTCTCCGTCGCCTCATAAGTTTCCTATAAAAGGTTTGAGTTGAGCTCCTCCAAAATGGAGGGGCTCAATGCTGGTATTTTTTTGCTGATTTACATTTACGCTTTCTTCAGAAAAGTTATATTTGCATATCTAGAGTATGAAGATCTGTTTAGTGCCAAGAGCAGACGTTAATTTTTTTGAAAACAATTTCGAACTTTTTCTATCGTTTTAAGCTGCCGTTGAGACATCAGGGCAGCCTCGTACCTGAAGTGGACATGGCAGTTAACTTTTTCACTTTCAGCTTAGAAAAATTTGACTGTTCTAATCGGATTATGTGATGTTGTAGTTAGTTAAAATATGAACCAAAAAGTACTAAATAATTCGCAAATTACAGGAATGTGTATGACTTCTGAGAGCAATAGAATCGGGGCTCTAGGTGTAGGCCATGTGGCAAGTTTATTGACGAAATGGGGGTGGGGGTATCAACCAATTTCACAAGAAAATGATGATGGATTTGATGGCATCATTTATATAAGGTCTAAAAAATTCGACCCGAAAGACAAAGAAAATCGAAGTAAACAATCCTGGAATTTTACTGGCGGGTTAATTCATGTTCAAGTAAAAAGCGGAGATACACACATTAGTAGTCGTAATAAAGATGAGATAAAGCTCAACATTAGTAACCTCAGTAAAAAGAAGGAAATCTGGAGTAAATCACCTATTCCATGCATACTTATATTCGTTTTTTGGGATGAAAATGAAGTTGCACATTCCTACTGGGCCGACCTTAAATCGAAATTAACTTATTCTGATGAGACTAGCACACTAATTAAAGTTCCTTTAAAAAATAGGTTCATGCCCTCACCGGAGTGTAAGGGCCCTCTAAGGCGGCTCGCAAGAACTTCGGCTGACTATGCTGATAAGCCACTGATAGACCTATCAAAAAATGACACTTTAAGTGGTAAATTACCTGCAGGTCTAAACAGTAATTTAAAGTTAACCTTGAAAGCGAAAAGCATTGAATTCTACCAAAAATGGAAACTTACTGGAGCCACAAACCCTTACTTTGGCCCAGTTCTAATCAACAGAACTGGCTGGAGCCATATAACCCGAAAAAAGCGACCAATTGCAAGAATAGAAACCAGTTTCAATTTATTACCTATTGCTGCAAGGATTATAAATGATGTGTCCACATGGCGAGTGTTAACCCCAGTACAAAAGTATGAAAACCGAAAAGATGGTTATATTTGCTTAGTTGATTTCGTTGGACTAACAGCAAAAGTAATTTTAAAGAATCGCAACTCATCAGAAGTAATGGTTGTGTTAAAAAGAGAAAGAAAGATTAACCCTGCTGAAGTCAGTGGTGAAGCAGAAACAAGATTATGGTTTTACACGGTTTATGAACCTGGCCGGGGAAAATGAAATTGTGGCGGTACAATCGCGCTCAGACTGTCCCAGACGTGATGTATTACATCACCGGTTCCAGAATTTAAGGTTCTGGACCTTCTATTATGCGTGTACCGCCTGATGTAACTGTACTATAAAATTATTAGACGTCAATACCCTCGAATACGTTTCATGCAGCAATGACCTGCCCCCAGGATTAGATACAACCTTCAGTTAGTAATGTCGGTTGGTTTTTCTTCATATTTCCTGTTTCGCCAGTCCGTTGCGAATTCAGCTGGTGTCTGGTAATC
>NZ_JBBCMI010000029.1:0-45314 GCF_037152415.1 Cedecea sp. AS113 | reverse complement strand
TATCTCTCGCATCCCACGGCATAAGCGGCTCCATAAACGGGTTCTTATGCCTTAGTTGTAAGTGTCTACCATGTCCCCGAACAAGTGTTCACGATGTCCCCGGACCGTACAAGGGGAGAGGGTTAGGGTGAGGGGAAAATTACTTCAGCGCCCCCACAAGCCCTTTACGCTGATTTTCCAGCGACACCACCCGGTTACACACCTCGTGGCCGAACTGTTCAAAATCAGCCTGCTGATTATTCCATTCGTTCTGAACCGCCGTTTGCAGACCGCCCAGGTTACCCAGTACATTCTGCAGCGGGTTGCCGCCGCCTTTCAGCACCGCCTGCGCGCCCATTTCATTAATGCTGTCCTGCAGAATGCCGCCCATCGCCTGGTTCACCAACTGCTGGCCATCGGCTCTTACCTGATCGACCGCTTTATAATGGAACGTCAGCCCGTCCTGACGGCGCTCAATAATCCGGTTCATCTGCTCTTTTAGCTGGGCATCCAGCTTGGTCAGGCGATTACGCATGCTGCTGCTTTCCCCGACCTGTTTAGCAATAATGCCGTCCAGCGCGACGCGGCTTTTCTCTACGCGAGAGCGAGCCCCATTATCGATCCACGGTAAATCCGTGCGCAGGGCTTTCTGGTAGTTCAGCGCCTGCTGGCGCTGTGCAGCGGTCAGCGTCTTCTGAACACCGTTGTATTGCACGCTGCCGTCAGGCGCGATGACCAGATTGCCGTTCTCACCCACAACCTGCACGGACTGCGGGTTAATCACCACGTCATCACGTGGATTGACGCTGCACTGATAGTCCGCGTGTGCCGAAGCGGCGGTGACCAGCAGCGCGCCTAAAAGAACCTTACGGATCATATTTTCTCCTGAAAAATCAGCTCCTGAAAAAAAGGCCGGTTAATTAACCAGCCTGTTTTTGCTAAAGCTTAATCCCACCAGACGTCGAACAGATCGCTGATGCGAACATCTTCGAGTTTGCGGTCTTCTAACCATTTACGCACCAGCGCCTGATGCTCTTCGGTGCATTTGCCAATCTCTTCCATGCACACCAGACCTTCCCAGACCAGGTAACCGCTGCCGTCAAACGCCAGCTTGTTCGGCGCGATCACTTCGGCGATCAGCTCGTCCACGGTTTTATCAATTTGCTCTTCGGAAGTGCCCTCCGGGAAGCGCCAGGCAATCGAGAACCCCAGTTCCTGGAACTCTTCGATGTGCATTTTCTTACGCAGACGACGGCTACGATTCTTTGCCATTATTTCACCCTCTCGAACATTAAGTCCCATACGCCGTGACCAAGACGATGGCCACGTTGTTCAAATTTGGTTACCGGACGTGAGTCCGGACGCGGTACGTAGTCGTGACTCTCCGACTGGTTTTTATACCCTTCGATAGAGGACATCACTTCGAGCATATGTTCAGCATAAGGTTCCCAGTCGGTAGCCATATGGAACACGCCGCCCAGCTTCAGCTTGCGTTTTACCAGGTCAGCAAACGGTGCCTGAACGATACGGCGTTTATTATGACGTGCTTTATGCCATGGATCAGGGAAAAACAGCTGAACCATGTTCAAAGAATTGTCAGGAATCATGTTTTCCAGCACTTCCACCGCGTCGTGGCACATCACACGAAGGTTCTCCACGCCGGCCTCATGCGCGGTGCTCAGACAAGCGCCCACGCCCGGTGAATGCACTTCAATACCGAGATAGTTATGCTGTGGATTGGTTTGTGCCATGGTTACCAGCGAGGTGCCCATACCAAAACCGATCTCCAGCGTGACCGGCGCTTCGCGGCCAAAAATCTCGCTAAAGTCGGCAGGCTCGGCCTGGAACTCAACGCCCATCACCGGCCAGTAGTTATCCAGCGCGTGCTGCTGGCCTTTTGTCAGACGCCCCTGGCGACGGACAAAGCTGCGGATGCGGCGCAGCACACGGCCTTCTTCATTAAATTCCGGTGAAATGACGTCATTCTTCATGGTTTTCTTAACGCTTCGCTTAGTGTTCGGGAAACGGGCATTATCCAAAGTTAAGGATGAGAAGCAAGTGGCAGAAAGTTCCGGTTTACAGCTTTACGCCGCTGTGCTGGAATCGGCTCCTTTATTACACCTTTGCCGGATATCCCGCGTTGACCATGCAAGCTCCTCAATTCGCCCAACAAGTCCTCGACTGGTACCACAAGTATGGGCGCAAAACCCTGCCGTGGCAGCAGGAGAAAACGCCTTATAAAGTATGGCTCTCTGAGGTAATGTTGCAACAAACCCAGGTCGCGACGGTCATCCCTTATTTTGAGCGCTTTATGGCGCGTTTCCCCACCGTGACCGACCTGGCGAACGCCCCGCTGGACGAAGTGCTGCACCTGTGGACAGGGCTGGGTTATTACGCCCGCGCGCGCAATCTGCATAAAGCCGCTAAGCAGGTTGCCAATAAACACGGTGGCGTTTTCCCTCAAACGTATGACGAAGTGGCCGACCTGCCTGGCGTCGGGCGCTCAACCGCAGGCGCGATTCTGTCTCTTTCGTTGGGTAAACACTTCCCGATTCTCGATGGCAACGTAAAGCGCGTGCTCGCCCGTTGCTATGCCGTTTCCGGCTGGCCGGGCAAAAAAGAGGTTGAAAACCGCCTCTGGGAAATCAGCGAACGCGTGACCCCTGCACAGGGCGTTAGCCAGTTTAATCAGGCGATGATGGACCTCGGGGCCATGGTCTGCACCCGCTCAAAGCCAAAATGCGAGCTTTGCCCGCTGAACAACGGCTGCGTGGCCTATGCCAACCACAGCTGGGCGAACTATCCCGGCAAGAAGCCTAAAGTGACGCTGCCTGAACGCACCGGTTATATGCTGATGATGCAGCATGGCGATGAAGTCTTCCTGGCGCAGCGCCCGGCGGTCGGGCTATGGGGAGGCCTATTCTGCTTCCCACAGTTCGCTGAAGAACAGGAATTACATCGCTGGCTGGAGCAGAGAGGTATTCCGGCAGATAATCTCACGCAGTTAACGGCTTTCCGCCACACCTTTAGCCATTTCCATTTAGACATTGTGCCGATGTGGCTTCCGGTGTCGTCCATGGACGCCTGCATGGATGAAGGCCCCGCTCTCTGGTATAACTTAGGCCAGCCACCGTCTGTCGGGCTGGCGGCTCCCGTGGAACGCCTGCTACAACAATTACGAGCCGAACCGGTTGCCTTAGCGCCCGTTCGTGCCGAAGAAGAGGAATAATCATGAGCAGAACGATTTTTTGTACTTACCTGCAGCGCGATGCTGAAGGCCAGGATTTCCAGCTGTACCCGGGCGAACTGGGCAAGCGGATCTACAACGAAATCTCCAAAGAAGCCTGGGCGCAGTGGCAGTCCAAGCAGACCATGCTGATCAATGAAAGAAAGATGAGCATGATGAACCCGGAACACCGCAAAGAGCTGGAAAACGAGATGGTTAATTTCCTGTTTGAAGGGAAAGAAGTCCATATCGAAGGCTTCACCCCGCCAGAAAAACAGTAATCGTCGGCACCTTTTTGCAAACACAACACGCATACACGGAATGATGAAAAAACTTCTCGCGCTGGCTCTCGTGGCCCCGTTGCTGATCTCCTGTTCCAGTAAAAAAGGCGATGACGCTTTTAACGAAGCCTACGTAAAGGACACCAACGGGTTTGATATTTTGATGGGGCAGTTTGCCAACAACATCGAAAATATCTGGGGTATGAAAGAGGTCCTGATCGCAGGCCCGAAAGATTACGTCAAATACACCGACCAATATCTGACGCGTAGCCACATCAACTTTGATGAAGGTACCATCACCGTTGAGACCATCGCGGGCACCGATCCTGCCGCGCACCTGCGCCAGGCCATCATTACCACCCTGCTGATGGGAGACGATCCTGGCTCAATAGATCTCTATTCCGATGCCAACGACGTCCAGATCTCCAAAGAGCCGTTCCTTTACGGGCAGGTCGTGGATAACACCGGCCAGCCCATTCGCTGGGAAGGCCGTGCGACGAAGTTTGCCGACTACCTGCTGCAAACACGCCTGCAAAAGCGCAGTACCGGGCTGAAAATCGTCTATAGCGTGACCATCAATCTTGTGCCTAACCACCTCGACAAACGAGCACATAAATACATCGGTATGGTGCGTAAAGCGTCGAAGAAATACGGCGTGGACGAGTCATTGATTCTGGCAATCATGCAGACGGAATCCAGCTTCAACCCGTATGCGGTAAGCCACGCGGATGCGCTGGGCCTGATGCAGGTTGTTCAGCACAGCGCCGGGGTCGACGTGTTTAAGGCGCAGGGGAAATGGGGCAAACCAAGCCGCAGCTTCCTGTTCGACCCGGAAAGCAACATTGATACCGGCACGGCCTATCTGGCGATTTTGCAGAACAGCTATCTGGGGCAGATTGATAACCCAACGTCACGTCGCTATGCGGTGATTACGGCCTATAACGGCGGCGCGGGCAGCGTGCTGCGGGTGTTCTCTAACGATAAGATGCAGGCGTTTAGCCTGATTAACAGCATGGCGCCGGGCGATGTCTATCAAACGTTGACCACGCGCCATCCGTCCGCAGAGTCTCGTCGTTACCTGTACAAAGTGAATAACGCCCAGAAGAGCTATCGCCGGCGGTAATTTACCCTCACCCTAACCCTCTCCCTAAAAGGGAGAGGGGACATTTCGGGACTGCCTTGCTTCACCCTTTTCTGCTCCCTCGGGGAGAGGACTGGGGTGAGGGGCGATTCCCTCTTACTTCAGCATGTAGCCGTACAGCCGCTTAATGCCGTCCGAATCCGTCTCGCTGTACACGCCCTGCAGCTCAGGGGAGAAGCCCGGCAGCATATTCACGCCCTCTTCCAGCGCCAGGAAGTAACGCAGTGCCGCCCCGCCCCAAACTTCACCCGGCACCACGCAAAGCACGCCCGGAGGATAAGGCAACGCGCCTTCCGCCGCGATACGGCCTTCAGATTCGCTCAGGCGCACCAGCTCCACGTTGCCGCGAATAAACTCGATGTTGGCGTCCTGCGGGTTCACCACCACGGCAGGCAGGCTCTCCTTGCGGAACATCGCCTTCTGCAGCTCTTTGACCTCAAAACTCACGTACAGATCGTGCATCTCCTGGCAAAGCTGGCGCAGGGTGTAGCCCTTGTAGCGCACCGGGTATTTCTGATGAATCGTGGGCAGCACATCCGCCAGCGGCGTGTCGTCCTCAATATGCTGTTCAAACTGCGCCAGCATGGCCACCAGCTGAGCCAGCTTCTCGTGGCTCTCCGCCGGGGTAAGCAAGAACAAGATCGAGTTAAGATCCGACTTCTCCGGCACAATTCCGTTTTCACGCAGATAGTTAGCGAGGATTGCCGCTGGCACACCGAACTCGGTGTAGCGTCCGGTTTCGGGATCGATGCCCGGCGTGGTTAGAAGCAGCTTGCAGGGATCGACAAAATATTCGTCCTTCGCATAACCTTCAAAACCGTGCCAGCGCTCACCGGGTTCAAAGCTGAAGAAGCGGCGCTCCTGAGCGATCTTCTCCGTGGGGTGATCCTGCCACGGCCGCCCGGCCACTTCCGGCGGAATAAACGGTTTGATCATCTTACAGTTGGCGATAATCGCCTTGCGCGCTTCAATGCCCAGCGCCACGCATTCCGCCCACAGGCGGCGACCGCTTTCACCCTCGTGGATCTTGGCATTCACATCCAGCGCAGCAAACAGCGGGTAAAACGGGCTGGTTGAAGCATGCAGCATGAAAGCATTGTTCAGCCGCTTGTGCGGGCAAAAACGGGCCTGGCCGCGAAGATGGTTATCTTTCTTATGGATCTGCGAAGTCTGGGAGAACCCGGCCTGCTGCTTGTGAACCGACTGAGTGACAAAGATCCCCGGATCGTTTTCATTCAGCTCCAGTAACAGCGGCGAACAGTCCGCCATCATCGGAATAAACTGCTCGTAGCCGACCCAGGCCGAATCAAAGAGGATGTAATCGCACAGATGGCCGATGTTATCTACCACCTGGCGAGCATTATAAATTGTGCCGTCATAGGTGCCGAGCTGGATCACCGCCAGGCGGAAAGGCCTTGCCTCCTGTGCTCGTTCAGGTGCCACTTCCGTAATCAGCTCCCGCAGGTATTTCTCATCAAAACAGTGCGCATCAATGCCGCCGATAAAGCCAAAGGGATTGCGGGAAGCTTCCAGATAAACCGGCGTAGCACCGGCCTGGATGAGTGCGCCGTGGTGGTTTGATTTATGGTTGTTGCGGTCAAACAGCACCAGATCGCCGCGTGTCAGCAGAGCATTGGTCACCACTTTGTTCGCCGCAGAGGTACCGTTAAGCACGAAATAAGTTTTGTCGGCGTGGAAAACTTTCGCGGCAAACTTCTGCGCGTGCTTAGCTGAGCCTTCGTGGATCAGCAGGTCACCCAGCTTAACGTCCGCGTTGCACATGTCGGCACGAAATACGTTCTCACCAAAGAAATCATAAAACTGCCGTCCCGCCGGGTGTTTTTTAAAGAATTTCCCGTGCTGGTGCCCCGGGCAGGCAAAAGTGCTGTTGTCCATCGCCACGTATTTGGTCAGCGTGTTGAAGAACGGTGGCAACAGATCTTCTTCGTAGCCGCTGGCCGCGGTTTCCAGCTCCAGATAATCCTGCGCTTTCCCGGCAATCACGCCGGTTACCGCAGGCAAACCGTCAACGGCGGCTTCGCTAAAAATAAACACCGGCAAATTAAAACCCGTGCGTTTCAGCAAGGCCAGAATGCCGCTGCGACTGTCCGCAACGGAGATGACAACTGCCGCCACATCGGTGAAGTCGGTCTCGTCGAGTGTGACCACTTCACGATGCGTTGAGAGTAATGCAGCCACGTCGTGGCTGGCGGCAATTTTCAGTGATTTCATAAGCACAAATCCCCGTCTGCAAGGATGAGTGAGTGCCAACCGGCACGGCAAAGGGAAAATTCCCCAACGAAGGCGTTCTGAAGGTCTTAGGTGTGAATCCACTTCGACCGCCAGACATCAGTAAAACCAGGCGATGCCTGATTTTACTGATGTCCTGCAGCGAGCAAGCATTGCCCTCACCGCATGGTGAGCAAGGGACTTCGGAAGGTTATAGCCGCACGGACGAGCGCCATCCCGAAAGATGCATGGGAATTGAGAGTGAACATCAAGGCGCCCCGTAGTGGATAAGAAAACTGGCGCAATCATGGCACCTTCTGCCAGGGGGTTCAACATGAAGTCTGTAACAGCCCGCACATAAATCAGGCAAACGCACCGTGCTGTGCAACAAAGCCATTGACGCGGAATGGGGTTTACGGTTTAATGCGCCCCGTTGCCCGGATAGCTCAGTCGGTAGAGCAGGGGATTGAAAATCCCCGTGTCCTTGGTTCGATTCCGAGTCCGGGCACCACTATTTAGAAGAACCCGCCTATGGCGGGTTTTTTGCTTTTGGCGAAACGGACTCTGCATCGAACTGAAAGTCGATTATTCGTCTCATCCCTGAGACTCACCCCATGAGGGGCCAGCGCAAGCGCTGTTCAAAAACGTTCCCGACGTTTTAGTATTCGTTTCATCCCTGAGACTCCCCCCATAAGGGTCCAACGCAAGCGCTGTTCAAAAACGCTCCCGTTTTACACGATACAAACTTTCAGGGCTAATATTGAGAATGCATATTAGGCAAAACTATAATTTGATAATTTAAAAACTTCAGGAGAATAAGAGCTTTGCTCAAATCCAGCATTGATAATAACCTGGTTCAATGGATTTATGCGCAACAACCCTCCCTTCGACCAACAGCAAGTAAATTCATTAAGATTATTTACTCGCAGTAATTTTTTAATAAATTCTAAATCTTTAAGAACCATCTCTATCAGTTGAGGACCGACCCGTCCACTGGAGAGAAGACTTTTGATCCCTGCATAAAAAGGACGGTAAGATATTCCATTTAATCTGATTCTATCTGTTGCAGGAAGTCCAGAATATATATTCAGGCCAGTTCGCCCAACAACTAAAATCTCATTGTACTCGGCCGTAGTTTGTTGACGCCTAATTTGACGATGAATTTCCTCAACGGATAACAAAGTATTATAAGGTTTATTCATTCTAAAGTTACCTTTAGTAGGCCTATTTTTCCCTTGAAATATAGCGTCTGCCAAAGCGTAACTATCGACCAGTGCTCCTGAAGGAACAGCTCCCTCTCTACCCGCAAAATTAGGGAATGCCACATCCTGTAGGTGAGTGCCCAGAATATTTTGCACAGGTACATTTAAGTCCAATGCAACAGGGAGCGGTGCTATACCACATCCCGCTAAACGAGCCGGTATTTTTTTTGCAACGCAGCAACATGAAATAACATCCCAACTATTTAAGATCGACTCAACAGAACGTTGCTCGAATGGAGATATAATATCTCGACCAGCTCGACTCATACTACAGATGCCACTGATAGTATGAATAATTTTAAGATCGCCATTTATATCGATTCGCCGCCGCCAACCATCGAGTATTCTCTTGGTCTCTAGCTCACTATATCTTTTATTTAGATATTCATCTCTAAACCTTGCAATTTTATTCTTATCAAGTTTCTCGCCAAACTTTTTCAAGTTAATATTTAACATAAAAACCTTACATTAACAAATGGTGAACATTGAAAACACATTAAACACCATCAAATATAAACTCAACAAAAATTGGCTTAACTACTTCCAAATATGTTCATTAAAACATTAACATACATTAATTAAGACTCTTGTAACGCCATTAATTATTTTCACCTACAATATTTATCGTCCAGACACACAACTTAAAGCCCCCCCCAAAAGCGTTTTTTTTACTATTTAAAACGCGCTATTTTATCGTCCACGCATCACTAAACTGTTCGCTACTGAACAGCTCAGACAGGCCGCTAATCTGCTTCAGGCGCAGCACTTCATCAGCGTCCATCCCTAATTCTGATCCGATTTTCAAATCATCCCAGCCCAGACGGGAAAGATCGCGGACAATATCGGACATCGCCGTTACCTGATGTTTTCCACGCGCCCTGTTATGACGCACCGTCGCGGCAATACATTCGGCTTCACCACTGGATTCCAGGTTTACCACCGTAATAGGAAAAAAACCGTTAATTCTCTTTTTTGCCACAGGCGATGTTTTTCCTACCAAATGCCGGTGAAACCCATCCACGACCTGAAACTTATCTTTCAGCGGCGTCACCACAATAGGCTGAGTGAATCCATCTGTCTCAATTGAAAGCTGTAACAAGCTTCGTTCAACGGGCGCCATAACGTTAGGGTTATAATCATTGGCCACAATATCGCCCTCACGAACCCAAAGGACACAATCAACCGGCTCTTTTTTAAAAGGGCTGTGCTGATGCATGACTTTTTTGACTTCATTTATTGCGTCCACTTTTGACTCATCCGATTCGACGGAAGAAAGATAATTATCCAGTTGTTTTAATAGCGTATTAAGCATCAGAGGATCCCCCACATTTGTCGTTTCTTTTGTATCCTTTCAAGGTACCGGTTGTAGTGCTGTGGCTTATTAGGGCTAAATGATAGCGTCCGACACCAAAAGTCATTCTTTAATAGCGTCTTACATATCCGTCGCCACGAGGGTATATCTCTCGAGCCGGAATCTTTATCCTGTTCATCAGGGATGTTTTCTGGAAACTCTCGTTCTCTATACCATTTTAAATAAATGGCAATTTTATTCTTGTAATGCTCCGCCGTTTTTTCCGGCATCGATGCCAGTAAAAACATGGCGTACTCTTGCCAGGTTAAATGGTTCGGTTTTGTGATGCTAGTATTGCGGGCATAGAAAGAACCGCTCTGGTGCGCATAAATAGCGCCGCTATTGGCGCCAGCTACGCGCATGCATACCCGGGACCAGGTTTCCGGCTCCAGAACATGGTAGAGCCAAAGCCCACGGCGCGCCTCCGGGCCAAAAGGTTCACACACCCTCATCGCTTTCATAGGGACACCGGCGCGATACATCAGGTCATAAAGCGGGTTTCCGGCAGCTTTGTATTTGCCGTTAAAAATCCAGATGTCCCGTACCTTCCAGTCGTACAAAGGATAAGCGACACAAAAATTGCCCTCCCGGCTGGCCGTAGTCCAGGGCTTATCATCGGCATAGCGGGTTTTGCTTTGTGAAGCCAGCGCTAAAAAACGGTTGAGGGATTCGTCGGCCCGGATACCGGTTAACGTGGCCAGACCTTTATCGCCGGAAAGCCAGCGCGAGAACGCTGGCATAAACTCTTCAAAGGTCATGCCATAGCGATAGAAGGGGAAGAAGTTTGGATCGGTAATGGCGTCTTCTGGCGGCCGGCGAACCCATTCCACGCCCTCCTCCCAGCAAATCCATTCCGGCTGAGCCTGCGAAACCCCGTTCACCGTGGTTAGCGGCAAAGCGACCCAGTAAAAATGCCCAACGATATCGTCATATTGCTGCCTGAGTCGCAATACATGGTCGATGGTATACTGGAACTGAACTTCCCAGTCGATAAATAGCACGTCAAACTGACGCTCCCGGCGGCGAGCGATTTCAGCCACAAGGTGAAAAAGCACGCTGGAATCCTTTCCACCGGAAAAAGAGACGCAGACCTGATCAAAGGTATCGAATATCCAATCGATTCTCTTTTTAGAAGCATTAAGAACATTATCATCAAGAATGATTTTTTTATCTTTTCTCACAAAAACTCCCTTTTACTGCTGTCTCAACATTACTACGACAGCAAAATCCCTGCATTTCGTTCAATCCACCCAGGATATCTTAGCGCACCAGCCTGGTAATATCCTCCGCCAGGAAAACCACGCTCTCCGGATAAAACATTTACATAAATTATGATTCGCATATTTTATATAAACACCATCAATACCGCAGTGCGGTTATGTTATATCCAGCCTCAACCCCAGACAATAAAAATTTAAAATCATCAAGAAAAAACCGTAATCAATTGAATTATCTATATTTAAAATGCAAACAAAAAAAACACATCAACAAAAAATCAAAGAAGCCCTATCTACAGCCTGGCGTTAATTTTATTAAAATAATTGCAGATTAATAAAATGGATAACCACGATAGAAATAAGAAATAGCGCAGGCTATGCCGAAACAGAATAGATGAACTACCGTAGTATAAGCGGGCGACTTGCCCGGATCGAAGCAGCATCCGGGCCATCAACTCATCCTTAGGGACGATCAACCGCTACCTGTCTTTGACCACAATCAGCGGCTCGATATCGCTCTCTTTTTTAATCACCAGCGAATCATCGCCACGCAGGCAAGTGCCACCGTAGCTGCCGCCCACGGTAAAAGTGCAGACCTGGATGTACTTGCCATCCACCTTCGGCAGGCACCACAGCTGCTGATAGATATTCTTGCGATCCACGAACTTGCCGCTGGTTTTATCCAGCAGTTCATCATGGTGGCTGACCAGATCGATATTGCTGCCGCAGCGCCCGGCAATTGGCTTCACCGCGTAGCCGGTTTTTAACAGCAGGTTGTTCACCTCGAAATCCGTATCCAGCAGGTAACGGTGGTTCGGGAACAGCTGCCAGAGCACCGGCAGAATGGCTTTATTACCGGGGATCACCGTCCACAGCGGTTCAAACACCAGCACTTCCGGGCGAAGCAAGACGTCAATCAGGCGCACTTCTCCCTGTGGATGGCCGGTACGGATCGGCACGGCGGCATATTCGGTTTCGCTAACCTCACGAATTTGCTCAATCGCGGTTTCCCACGCCCAGGTTTTCCAGACACAGTTCACCGCCCGGCCGTCATTATCAATAAGCTGCCCGGCGCTGTCCCAGCTCAGCTCGCCCAGGCCGTGCAATATTTTGGTGTCAAACCCGGCCTGCATCAGCGAACGCTGCATAAACAACGCGTGGTAATCCTCCTCGGCGTCATTGTCCTGCATAATATGGACAAACGGCCGGGCGCTGCTGTGCTTCCAGGCCCCGGTAAGCTCTTCCAGCAACCCTTCCGCCGGATTATGCCCGGTTCCCCGGTATCCCGTCTTAACCCACTCCTCAAGGATAAGCCCACTTTCGGTGTGGCAGGAGGCTGAATCGGCGTTGTATTCGTACACCTTCAGCCCGCGCTCATCCATGCAAAAATCCATGCGGCCGCTGACCATCTGGTGGCGGCGCCATTGCCAGGAAAGTCTCAGACGCGGCCAGAGAATTTTGGGAATATCAAAGAGTGCCAGAAGACTGTCGTCTTTCAGCACTTTATCCGTGGCGTGCAGGTACATCAGGTGTAGCTCGTTGGTGGCCTTGATCAGTTCCTGCTCGGCGCTTTCGGTAATAGTGAAATACTGGCAAGGATCTTTATTAATAATGTGGCCATTGGCCTGTATATAGGCCAGTTGAAGCTCATCTTTTTCATTCAGCCATTTGCCGTCGAACTGGCGCTTATTGGCCAGACGAGCCCCACCAATTTTTAGCGCTTCACCGCCGATTTCCGGCTGCGGCTCGCTGTCGGTCGTCTCTTCAGTTTGAATCATCCAGCCAAGAATCGACGTGTCGGCAAACGTATCCTGCAGCGTGTAGTGGCCGTCGCGTTCAACCAGGGTTAATTCGCGCGTCCACTGCTGTCCGGCGGGTAACGGCGCATGAACCACGTTCTGTTCGGCAATGCGCACTTTATTGCCGATAAGCTGAGTGATCACCGCGACATGGCCGGTTTCATGAAACTCGCCGCCCTTCTGCCAGATAAGCAACGCGCCCGCCTCCGGCGCTCGTTTTGAGCCATTCGCAAAGGCCTGCAGCGGCAGAATATTGTCGTTCACCACCTGACGTAAAAAACGCAGCGAGAAGATTTCCCACGCCATGTGAACGTCGGTGAAGACAAAGCCGTAGTTTAAGAAGAGAAAGCGGCGGGCAAACTCTACGCACTGCCATTTGTGGCCCATGTATTCGTTGCCGATGTAGCTGCGAAACTCCGCGTCTTCGGGGTAATTTTTCGGGTCGAGGCTGCCGTAATTAGAGGAGTAAATCGCTACGCCACCCGGCGCATAGCCCAGAAGTGTACCAAAGGGCGAATCGTTGTCTGGTGTTCCTGTATGCATGTGTCCAACCTAAATCAGGCAGGCGGCAAAGGTCACGCGGATTGTCGTCTGCACGTTAAAATTAACCTGACAGAGAAGCCGTTATCATACACCTCTGCCAACGGTTTTGTGCAGTCGCGCTTCGTTTAAACAGACATATTCCGGCAGGTCGGGGCCCAAAGAAAAAGGCTGCCTCAGCGGGCAGCCTTTGTTAAAAAGTGACTCAGCCAGTTTATTTGTTCCCGTACTCGCTGCCGTTAACCCAGGCGTGATCTTTCTCCCAGGTAAACATCCACTTGCGTACCGGCCCCGCCATCACGTTCAGGTAATAGCTGTCGTACCCGGCCATCGTCGCCACCGGATGGTAGCCTTTCGGCACTTTCACCACGTCTTTGTCGTACACCGCCATGCACTCATCCAACGAGCGGTCATCGGTATACACACGCTGCAGACAGAACCCCTGCGGCGGGTTGAGGCGGTGATAATAAGTCTCTTCGAGATAGGTTTCGTTGGGCGGATTATCGGTGTCATGCTTGTGGCTCGGGTACGAGCTGGTGCAGCCCTCGTTGGTATACACCTCCACCACCAGCAGGCTGTCGGCGGGCTTATCCTCCGGCAGAATATTGTGGACATAGCGCTGGTTGTGGCCTTTACCGCGCGCCTCGGCATCAATATCCTGCGGGGCAATGAGCCGCGTGGCATAAGTCCCTTTACCCGGCGCGGAGCAAACGGCCAGTTCGAGCGCGGTGAGCGCCAGAACCTTAACCCCCTCGCCGGACGTCACGTACACGGCCCAGGGTTTACGGCGCTCAAACGGGCTCATGCGGTCGCCTATTTCAGGGAAGCGAGCGAGCGGCGTGTCCACCGTCGCACGTCCTGCGACCAGCACCAGGCAGCGCTCTTCCTCCACGGCGGGCAGTTCCAGAACCTGCCCTTCCTGAAGCTGATAAGCGGCGAATCCCACGTAGCCCCAGCCCGCGTTTTCCGGCGTGACGCACTGCGTCTGCCCCTGCGCGTCCGGCTGCTGCCAGCGGGAAAGTAATTCGGCCATGCTCCCTCCTTAAATCAGCCCGGCTTCGCGAGCAAAACGGCTCAAATTAGCGTAGCCCAGACGCGCGTAGGTCATCGGGTGTGCCACCGCCGGATCCTGCTCGGCCTCAACTACCAGCCAGCCCTGATAGCCATGCTTTTTCAGCAGCGCCATGATCGGCGGGTAGTTCACGCAGCCATCGCCCGGCACGGTAAATACGCCGCTCAGGACCGCATCCAGGAAGCTGGTTTTGCGGTTTTTCACGTCCGCCAGCACGCCAGCGCGCACATCTTTGCAATGCACGTGGTTAATGCGCGAGATCCAGCGCTCGGCCATCGCCAGCGGATCGGCCCCTGCAAAAGTCAGATGCCCGGTATCCAGCAGCAGCCCGACTTCCGGCCCTGTGTGAACCATCAAATTATTCACGTCATCCGCGCTCTCAATCACCGTTCCCATATGGTGGTGATAGGCAATTTGCACGCCCTGCTGCTGGGTATAACGGGCGAACGCGGTAAGCTTTTCGCCGTACTCCTGCCAGCGTTCGGCAGGGAAACGGGGCCGTAAATGCACCGGAGTTTGCTGCTCACCGTGAATGCAGTGGGTGACTTCTGCAAATACCAACACCTTCGCCCCCAGTTCGCGCAGCAGCGTCAGGTGCGGCTGCACGGCCTCAATTTCCTGCTCAACGGAGCGCTCAAGCAAACGGCCAGAATACCAGCCGGAGACCAGCTTCAAATCATGCTTATCGAGAATCGGCCCCAGCACGCCGGCCTCTCGCGGGAATTTATTCCCCAGTTCAAAACCTTCAAATCCGGCCTCTTTTCCTTCGCTCAGGCAGGTGTCCAGCGGCGTGTCGGCGCCCAAAGAAGGCAGATCGTCATTGGTCCAGGTCAGCGGGTTAATGCCTAAATGCACGGTCATAATGCTCTCCTTATTGTTTATGCTGGCCGCGCTCGCGCCACAGGGCGATCAGCCGCAGGTAATTGTCACGGATGCGCGCCACCAGCTGCGCATCGTCGATATCGCGTTTTAACCAGGCCTGCGAGGCTTCGCCAAACAGCGTGCGCCCTACCGCAAAGCCTTTCACAATCGGGTAATTAGCGGCGGCATTGAAGCCATCACGCAGCACCTCTACCGGGGCATCCAGGCCGAGGATCACCACGCCGCGGCAGTGGGGATCGCGTTTATCCACCAGCTCGCTCAGGGCCGCCCAGCCAGCGCTGCTCAGCGGCGGCAACTTCCACCAGTCCGGGTAGATGCCAAGGTTGTAGAAGCGGGAAACGGCTCTGAGATAAAGCTCGTCGCTGCGCGGCATATTCGCCGGGAGGATAACTTCCAGCAGCAGCTCGTGGCCCGACTGGCAGCAGGCGCGGTACACTTCGGCAATCTTCTGCTCCTGCTCCAGACGCAGAGCGTGGGCATCTTCCGGGTGGAAAAAGACCAGGCACTTAACAATGTGTTCCTGCGGCCAGCTAATCAGCTGCGAACCGATGTTGCCATGTTCCATTTCCAGCGGGCGTGACCCTGGCAGCTCAATCGGGCGACCGATCCACCAGCCTTCACCGGTGATGGAATTCAGCGCGTCCTGGCCGAAGGTGCCGTCGCACAACAGCCCGGCTTTGCCCTCCAGCTCGGCACGCTGAGCGGCTTCGCGGCTAGCCTGTAAAATCAATTGTTTAAGCACCGGAATTCGGCGTAAATCCGCGCCGCTTTTCAGCGCCATCTCTTCCAGTTGGCTGCGGTGATCGAACGCCATCACGCAGAGTTCCGGCCACTGGCGTCGACGCGTGGTGACGCGGTGCAGGTGATTCAGGCGTGCGTCGAGATCCGGGCGAGGCACCTGATGTTCACGCGAAAGGTAATCATCCAGCTCAATTTTGCTTGGCATCGCCGGGGCGCAGCCATGGCGTGAAACCACCAGTGCACCGCAGGCATTGGCATAGCGGCAGGCCTGCTCCCAGCCTTCGTCATTGAGGTAGCCGCGCAGCAGGCCGGACATGAACGCGTCCCCCGCGCCCAGCACGTTGAGCACTTCCACGCGCACGCCGCTGACGTTTATCCCGCCATCCAGCGAGTCAGGGATCAGCCCGAGGAACACGGAACAACCTTGCGCGCCTCGCTTACAGACCAACGTCGCCTCGGTGTTCTGCCGCACTTTTTTCAGTGCCGCGAGCGTGTCGATTGACCCGCCGGCAATGTGGAATTCTTCTTCGGTGCCGACAATCACATCAAAAAGATGCAGAACCGTTTGCAGCTGGGTTGTGACCTGTTCGGCTTCAACAAAGCGCGTCTCGCCGTCGCCGAGGGAGGTCAGCCCCCACAGCACCGGGCGATAATCAATATCCAGCACGGTGCGAACATCGTTCCGGCGGGCATAGCTCAGCGCAGTCAGCACCGCCTCACGGGTACGCGGGTTTGAGAGGTGCGTGCCGGTAATCGCCAGGCAGCGGGCAGAGGCAATGTACTCTTCGCTGAAATCGTCCGCCGTAATCGCCATATCCGCGCAGTTGTCGCGATAAAAAATCAGCGGGAAAGTGTCGCGATCTTTGATGCCCAGCAGCACCAGCGCCGTCAGCCGCTCTTTGTCGGTAATTAAATGGCTGGTGTCGCAGCCGACCTGGCTAAGTTCTTCGCGCAGAAAGCGCCCCATGTGCTCGTCGCCAACGCGCGCCAGCATGGAAGATTTCAGCCCCTGGCGAGCGGTACCGTAGGCCACATTGCCGGAGGAGCCGCCAAGATAACGGGCGAAGCTGCTGGCATCTTCCAGCCGCGCACCAATCTGCTGGCTGTAGAGATCTACCGCGACCCGCCCCATGCAAATCAGATCCAACTGCTTTTCTTTCATGCTTCGTCCTCAGACAATGTCAGATACGTTGACCCAGCGCCCCTGCTGGTGTGACAGGGCGATAGCGTCGAGAATGCGCGACACCTTCCAGCCCTCTTCAAAGTCCGGCCACATCGGCTTATCAGTGGCAATGCCGTCGATCAGATCGCGTACTTCCACCGTTTTTTGATCGTTAAAGCCAATGCCGTGCCCCGCCCCCATACAGAACGAGCCGTAATCCGGGTGAGCCGGACCAACCAGCAGCGTGCGGAACCCCTGGCGGCCTTCGGGATCGCTTTGCAGATAAAGTTTCAGCTCCGCCATGCGTTCCTGAGTAAAGCTCAACGCCCCTTTCGTGCCGGTGATTGTCCAGGTCAGCCCCATTTTTCTACCGCTGGCGACACGTGATGTTTCGATCACGCCCTGGGCACCGCCTTCAAAACGCACCATCGCGTGGGCCTGATCTTCGTTTTCCACGGCGATCATCTCGCTGCTGCCAGCGGAAGCCGGGCGCTCCGGCACCACGATTTTCAGGTCACCGCAGACTTCGTGGATATCGCCCACCAGGTACTGCGCCATATTGACGATGTGCGCCGCCAGATCCCCCAGCGCGCCAAGCCCGGCGGTTTCTTTGAAACAGTGCCAGTGGATCGGCGAAAGCGGATCGGCCATATAGTCTTCATTGTGGGTACCGTAGAAGTGGATCACTTCCCCGATCTCACCGCGTGCAATGATCTGCTTTGCCAGCTGCGCCGTCGGGTTCTTCATGTAGTTGAAGCCGACCAATGTCTTCACTCCAGCCAAATCGGCAGCATCCACCATCAGGCGTGCGTCGCGGGCGTTAAGCGCCAGCGGCTTTTCTGAATAGACGTGCTTGCCGTGGCGAATCGCTTCCAGCGCCATCTCTTTATGCAGGTGGTTTGGGGAACAAATGTCCACCACGTCAATGTTCGGGTCCGCCACCAGTTCGCGCCAGTCGCCGGTGGAGCGATTAAACCCAAGCGCCGCGGCGCGTTTTGCCGCCAGCTCCGGCGTGACTTCCGCTACCATTTCACGCACCAGTTCGCCCTGCAGGTCAAAGACCGTCGGCGCCTGGGCGTAGGCGATGGCGTGGGCTTTGCCGATGTAACCGGTGCCGATTAAACCAATTCTGACCTTTTTCATGTGTTGTTCCTGAAATCGTGACCAGCCTTTGTACCCTCACCCCAGCCCTCTCCCTGAATGGGAGAGGGTTAGGATGAGGGGCAATCCCTACAGCGCGCCGCGCCGGTTCTTGGCGTAAGTATCAAACGCCACCGCCAGTACGATAATCAGCCCGGTAATGATCTGCTGGTAGTAGGCCGACACGTTCATCAGCACCAGGCCATTAATCAGGATCCCCATGATGATGGCGCCGATGATCGTGCCGCTGATCCGCCCGTAGCCGCCCATCAGCGATGTCCCGCCGATCACCACCGAGGCGATAACGCGCAGCTCGAAGGAGATCCCCGCGACCGCTTCAGCGCTGCCCAATCGGGCGCTGAGCACAAAGCCCGCCAGCCCGGCAAGACAGCCAATCACCACATACACGCTAACCAGCACGCGCCTCACGTTAACCCCGGCGAGGCGAGCCGCTTCCGGGTTGCCGCCGATGGCATACACAAAGCGTCCCCAGCGAGTTTTGTGCAGCGCCAGATAGCCCAGAATCGAGACGATGGCGAAGATCCAGATAGGTATCGAGATGCCGAGCATTTCGCCGCGTCCCCACCAGCGGTAGCCGGCATCAAACCCGGCAATTGGCGCGCCGTCGTTGATCACCAGCGTCAGGCCGCGCCAGATAGTCATCCCGCCCAGCGTGACAATGAACGGCGGCAGACGCAGGCGAGTGACGCCCAGACCGTGCAGGAACCCAATCAGCGTGCCGAGCGCCAGGCAAATCCCCAACCCCAGCAGCCAGCTAAAGCCGCCCCAGGCGTTCGGATCGACAGTGGTAAAGTTATCCCCCTTGATCACGTAGGCTGCGGTCATCGCGCACACGGCCAGGATCGAACCCACCGACAGATCGATACCCGCCGTGAGAATGACAAAGGTCATGCCCACCGCGATGATCCCGTAGATAGAAACCTCGGTCAGGATGTTGAAAATATTACGTTCGGATAGGAAGTTGCTGTTCTGCGACTGGAAGAAGATCAGCAGCAGGAACATGAAGATCAGCACCCCGAAGCGCTCGAAGAAAGCGATCGGATCGAAGCGTGAGGCACTTTTTGCCGGCGTCTGGGTTTTGGTAATCATCTGCGTCATGGGCTCCCCCGTTATGCGGCGCTTAAGGCGCTATGGTTGATGGCCATCAGGGTCATCAGCCGTTCTTCGTTGGCTTCGTCGCCGTGCAGTTCGCCGGTCACTCGCCCTTCACTGAGGGTGATGATCCGATCCGACACCGCGAGAATTTCCGGCAGGTCGGAAGAGATCACGATCACCGCCACGCCTCGCTTAGCCATATCAAACAGCACCTGATGCACTTCAGATTTCGTGCCTACGTCAATGCCGCGAGTCGGCTCGTCGACGATCAACACCCTTGGATTCAGCGCCATACAGCGCGCCAGGATCACTTTTTGCTGGTTCCCGCCGGAGAGCTTGCGCACCTCCTGTTCGGCGTTAACCATTTTGATTTGCAGCGCCTGCCGGTAGGACTCAATCAGCGCATCTTCTTTACGCGGGCTAACGAAATAGCGCCAGGTCAGCAGGGACGAAAGGCTGGAGAGCGACAGGTTGTCGCGGATCGACAGGCCCAGCACCGCCCCTTCTTTTTTACGATCTTCCGGCACCAGCGCGATGCCCTGGTCCAGCGCGTGCATCGGGTTTTGAGGCCGGTAAGGTTTGCCGTCCAGCTCGAAACTGCCGGTGGTGAATTTGTCTGCGCCAAACAGGCAGCGAGCAACCTCGGTGCGTCCGGCACCAACCAGCCCGGCGATGCCCAACACTTCTCCGGCGTGCACGTGGAAACTGATGTCTTTCAACGCAATGCCGTGTGGATCAAGCGGCGGCTTTTCACGGCTCAGCCCCTTCACCGCCAGGCGGATGGGCTTGTCTGCATGGTGCGTGAGGCTGGCATCGCGGCGGTTAAACACCACGTCTCGGCCGACCATCAGGCGAATAATTTGCTCCACGTTGATGCCCGCCACGTCGCCGGAGCCGGTATAGCGGCCATCCTGAAACACGGTGAAACGGTCACAAAGCTGGAAGACTTCATGCAGGCGATGAGTCACATAAATAATGCTGACGCCACGGCCTTTCAGCTCGCGCACCACGCGGTGAAGGCTCTCAACTTCGCTGTCGCTCAGGGCAGCGGATGGCTCATCCATAATGATCAGCCGGGCGTTCAGCGTCAGCGCCCTGGCAATCTCCACCATTTGCTGCTGGGCAACGCTCAGGCGGGCCACGGCGGTCGTCGGCGCAACGTTGAGCTGCAAATAATCCAGAATGACCTGCGCTTCCTGGTTCACCGCTTTGCTGTCGACGATCAGGTTGCGGCGGCGCGGCTCGCGGCCAAGAAACATGTTTTCCGCCACCGTCATATTGGGCAGCAGGTTAAATTCTTGATAAATCGTGATAATGCCTTTGTTCTGGCGCGCTACCGGCGAGTCATCCGCAGAAAGCGTTTCACCGTTGAACCAGATCTCACCGCGCGTTTGCGGCTGCGCCCCGGCCAGCGCCTTCAGCAGCGTGGATTTTCCCGCGCCGTTTTCCCCCAGCAGGGCATGGATTTCCCCCTGCCCGACGCTGAGCTGCGCGCTGCTTAACGCCCAAACGCCGGAGAAACTCTTCGCCAGGTCGGTCACTTTCAGTAAAGGTTGCGACATCAGACTGCTCCTCTGTTGCGCCCGCCCGCAGGCGGACGGGCACGTTCAGATTTATTTGCCGGCTTCGCCGATACGCTCTGCTTGATCGAGGTTATCTTTGGTGATCATCGTGGGCGCGTAATCTGCCCCGGTAATCGCCTTCTTCTCGCGGATGTTGGCCACCAGCTGGCTCATCGCCGTTTTCACCGCAAAACCAGGGCGCTGATCGGCGGTTGCCGCCATCCAGCCATCGCGTACGCGGGCCAGCGCTTCCGGCACTGCGTCAAAGCCGGTCACCAGCACTTCACCCGGTTTCATGCCCTGGCCCTGCAGCGCTTCAATCGCGCCGAGCGCCATATCGTCGTTGGCGGAGAGGATCACCTGAGGCTTTTTCGGCAGAGACGGCAGAACGCTTTCAACGATGCGCATGCCTTCGGAACGCATCCAGTTCCCGGTCTGATCGGCGACGATCCTGTATTTATCGCCCCCGGCTTTTAGACCATCGCGGATCCCTTTAGTACGTTCGATATTGGAGGAGGAGCCAGGCTGCCCGGTCAGCAGCACGATGTCCGCGCCGTCAGGGAATTTGGCTTTCACAAAGTCCGCCACCGCCTGGCCGCCTTTATAGTTGTTGGCGCCAAAGTGCGGCACCGGCTTATCGCTAACAACCGAGCGGTCGAGTGTCACCACCGGCAGCTTGGCATCCTGAATTTCACCTACCGCGCTCGACACGGCGTTAACGTCGTTTGGCGAAACGATAAAGCCCTGAGCGCCACGGGTGATGGCGTTTTCCAGGTCCGCGACCTGCTTAGGAGAGCTGCCCTGGCTGTCGAGAACCTGCAGCTTGACGCCCATCTCTTTGGCGGCCTGCACGGCGGTGCGCTGCATATGCACTTCAAACGGCATCGCAAGGTTGGGGGTGCTAAAAACAATCTGTTCGTTTTCGGCCAGCGCCGGAGCCGTGGTCAGGGCGATGAGGGCGGCGAGGATCAGCTTTTTCATTGTTATCTCTCTTCTATGTGTAGGGTCTTCGGAGGTTACAAAGCAACTTCGCGCTGGCTACGCAGTGACTCCAGCGCCTTGTCGGCCAGGTACAGGGCGCGTTCACCGTCATCGCCGCTGCACTCGGGTTTGGCCTCGCCGCGCAGGACGGCAACAAAGTGCTGCCATTCGGCGGCGTAGGCATCTTTGTAGCGCTGGAGGAAGAAGTGTTCTGGCAACGCGCTGGTGTTCCCGCCGTCGCCAAAGAATTGAACCTGGTTTTCCAGGATATTGCCCGCTGTTAGCAGGCCCTTAGCGCCGTGCAGCTCCAGACGCTGGTCGTAGCCATAGGCCGAGCGGCGGCTGTTCACAATGGTCGCCAGCGCCCCGGAGGCATATTTCAGGACGATAAAAGCAGTGTCGATGTCGCCTGCCTCACCAATCGCCGGATCTACCAGATTGCTGCCCTGGGCATACACGGCCACCGGCTCTTCGCCCATGATGAAGCGAGCCATATCAAAGTCGTGAATGGTCATGTCGCGGAACATGCCGCCGGAGACACGCACATATTCAGCGGGCGGCGGCGACGGGTCGCGGGAGATAATCACCAGCGATTCCGGCGTGCCGATGCGCCCCTGTAGCGCTTCGTTTTTCAGCTTGCGGAACTGAGGGTCAAAGCGGCGGTTAAAGCCGATAAACAGCGGCACATTATGAGCTTTCACCACTTTCAGGCAGTCGCGCACGCGGGCCAGATCCAAATGCACCGGCTTTTCACAGAAGATCGCTTTGCCGTGTTTGGCGGCAAGCTCAATCAGGTCAGCGTGAGTGTCGGTCGCCGAGGCGATCAGCACCGCATGAACCTCCGGGTCGCTCATCGCCTCGGCAACGCTCTGCTGGCGCGCCTGGTATTTTTCGGCAATGCGCGCGGCGTTTTCTGCATTAGGATCGACAACGGACCAGAGGGTGGAATGGGGATGGGCGGCAATATTGGCGGCGTGGATTTGGCCGATACGGCCCGCGCCCAGTAAAGCAATGTTAAACATGGCGGCTCCCGAAAGTGGTGTTGCAGTAGGGTCATGAGCCGGATCTTCCGGCTTTCACATGCAGCTGAATAACGACGCCTTAAATAAAACATTTATTTCATTTTAATGCAGAGTGAAAGTTTCATTTTTGCGCAGAGGTTAACATTTTGATAATTTATCGGCTGTATTTTGTTAGCAAAATCACAACGCCGAATGAATTAAAACCTCCACAGAGAAGGGATTTGAGAGGGAGAGCGCGCCCATGCTCCAGTACGAGAAGAGAATAAAGCAAAAATGAAATAAACATTCCGCCAGACAGTCCAGCGGAATGCTGAAGGGTTAGTACTGACGGGCGTTTTTGAGCTTAGCGGCGGTTTGTTCAGCGGCATCGGCCACCGTGCTCGAGCGAGCAACCTGAGCGTCTCCGGTGCGCCACCAGGCCTCGTAGTCGTGGGTCATGGTTTTAGGCAGCACTTTGATATCCAGCAGCGTTGGCCCAGGCTCATGCCGGGATGCCTCCAGCGCGGCAAGCAGCTCCGCCTCGCTATTGACCCGCCAGGCTTTGCAGCCGTAGCTTTCGGCATTTTGGGCAAAATCGACCTTCACCAGCGGGCCATCCAGCCTGCCGCTGTGTGGACTTCGATGGCGGTTTTCGGTACCAAAACTGCCCATGCCGTGGCCCATCTGCAGGTTATTGATGCAGCCGAACCCGGCATTATCGAACAGCAGAATGGTGATTTTTATCCCTTCCTGCACGGCGGTTTGCAGCTCGGAAT
Organism: Cedecea sp. AS113; assembly: GCF_037152415.1. NCBI lineage: Bacteria > Pseudomonadati > Pseudomonadota > Gammaproteobacteria > Enterobacterales > Enterobacteriaceae > Cedecea > Cedecea sp. AS113. The sequence goes on along the minus strand of NZ_JBBCMI010000029.1, from coordinate 21,856 downwards.
GCAGCATCAGGTAAGAACCGTCCCCCACCATCGCATACACTGGCTGCTGCGGCTTCGCGAGCTTTGCCCCCACCGCCGCGGCAATCTCGTAGCCCATACACGAATAGCCGTATTCGAGGTGATAGCTGTCCGGCGTTTTTACCTGCCACAGGCGCTGTAAATCCCCCGGCAGCGAACCCGCCGCGCCCACCACGATAGCGTCGTCTTCAATATGCTGATTCACCAGGCCCAGCACGCGGGTTTGAGTCAATGACGTACCTAGCTCACGGCTGTATTCCTGCAACGTTTCGTCCAGATGGCCCGCCACTTCAGGGGCTTCTCCCGCCTGCCATTGCCGAGTCCACAGCCGCTGGCACTCCTCGCGCCAGGCCGCTTGAGCGTTAGCAGCTTCGTTCTGCCAGGCGGCGTGATAGCCAGCCTGATGCAGCCCGGCAGTCAACTGCTCGAGCCCAATCCGGGCATCGGCCACCAGCGGGGTGGCGTCCAGCTTCAGGGCGTCAAATTCGGCTACGTTTAGCAGCAGGTACTCAGCCTCGGGTGAAAACAGCGATTTAGAGCCGGTGGTAAAGTCGGTCAGCCGGGTGCCGACGCCGATGATTAAATCCGCCTGCGGGGCCAGTAGGTTAGCCGCCAGGCCGCCCGTTACGCCGAGGCCGCCCAGATTAAGTAAGTGCTCGCTTACAAGCGCACCTTTTCCGGCCTGGGTTTCGGCAAACGGTAGCCCGAAGCGTTCCACAAAATCCTGGAAAACCTGATGCGCGCCGGAATAGCGAACCCCACCGCCGCAAATAACCAGCGGACGACGCTTGCTGGCAATGAGCTTTAGCGCGGCATGCAGCCGATTTTCATCCGGCGGACGCCGCTCGATATGGTGCACTCGCCGGGCAAAGAAGCTTTGCGGATAATCCCAGGCTTCACCCTGCACATCCTGCGGTAGGCAAATCGTTACCGCGCCGGTATCCGCAGGGTTAGTAAGCACTCGCATGGCGCTAATCATGGCGCTCATCAGCTGCTCCGGGCGGTTGATTCTGTCCCAGTAACGGGACACCGGCCGGAAGCAGTCGTTGGTGCTAATGCTCAGGTCATGAAACTGCTCGATTTGCTGGAGCACCGGGTCCGGCTGGCGGCTGGCGTAAATATCGCCGGGCAAGAGCAGAAGCGGAATACGGTTGGCGGTGGCCGTTGCGGCGGCAGTCACCATATTGGCTGCCCCCGGCCCCACCGATGAAGTCACGGCGTAAATACGCTGCCGCCGGTGTTGCTTGGCGAAGCCGGTGGCGATATGCGCCATGCCCTGTTCGTTACAGCCCTGATGCACCTTCAGGTGGCCGGGGTCCTCCTCCAGCGCCTGCCCAAGCCCGAGCACGTTGCCGTGCCCGAAAATGGTCATTACGCCTTCCACAAAGGGCGCTTCCTGCCCATCGATTTCAACGTACTGCTGGTTTAAAAACCTGACCAGCGCCTGCGCCATGGTCATGCGGTGTGTGGTCATCTTTCCTCCCCTTAGCCCAGCGTCGGCATTGAGAATGCAGATCCTTGCTGATGGCTGGTTTCCGGCCAGCGAGCGGTGACGGTTTTCATCCGCGTATAGAAACGCACGCCGTCGCTGCCGTGCACGTTCAGCGGCCCGAAGATAGAACGCTTCCAGCCGCCAAAGCTGTGGAAAGCCATCGGCACCGGGATAGGCACGTTCACGCCGACCATGCCCACCAGAACTTCTTCGGTGAATCGCCTTGCAGTACCACCGTCACGGGTAAAAATCGCCGTGCCGTTGCCGTATTCGTGCTTGTTGATCAGTTCCAGCGCGCTGGCGTAATCCGGCACGCGCACCACGCTCAGTACCGGGCCAAAAATCTCTTCTTTATAAATGGTCATTTCAGGCGTGACATGATCAAACAGCGTTGGGCCAACAAAATAGCCGCCTTCATGGCCTGCGAGCCTCAGGCCCCGACCGTCCACGCGCAGCGTCGCGCCCTGCTGCTCTCCGCTATCAATATAGCCCAGCACTTTGGCCCGGTGCGGTGCAGAAATGAGCGGCCCCATTTCGTTTTCCGGCTCCTGCCCAAGGCCCGGCCCCACACGCAGCGTAGCAAGCTGTTTTTCCAGCCCCGCGCACAGCGCATCTGCAGTTTCATCCCCCACGGCAACCACCACCGAAAGCGCCATGCAGCGTTCCCCCGCGGCACCAAAAGCCGCCCCCATAATGGCGTTAGTTGCCATCTCCAGATCGGCATCCGGCATCAAAATACAGTGGTTTTTCGCCCCGCCCAGCGCCTGACAGCGCTTGCCGTGGGCAGAAGCGGTCTGGTAAATGTATTCGGCAATCGGCGTAGAGCCGACAAAGCTAACGGCCTGAATCCTTGGGTCGGTCAGCAATACGTCCACGGCTTCTTTATCGCCCTGCACCACGTTAAACACGCCGTCCGGCAGCCCGGCTTCCTTCAGCAACTGAGCCAGACGCAGCGACAGAGACGGATCTTTTTCCGACGGTTTGAGCACAAAGGTATTCCCGGTTGCCAGCGCGATAGGGAACATCCACATCGGCACCATTGCCGGGAAATTAAACGGCGTGATCCCCGCACAGACGCCAAGCGGCTGCATCAGAGAATGGCTGTCCACGCCCGTACCCACGTTGGCCGAATGCTCACCTTTTTGCAGATGCGGGATGCCGCAGGCGAATTCCACCACTTCAAGGCCGCGGGTCAGTTCGCCCACCGCGTCAGAATAAACCTTGCCGTGCTCTTCGCTGATGAGCTTCGCCAGGCCGTCCATGTGTTCCTCAAGCAGGCTTTTAAAGCGGAACATCACGCGGGCGCGCTTGAGCGGAGACTGGCGAGCCCAGCCTGGAAACGCCTGCTGGGCAGCGGCAATGGCCTGCTCCGTCTGCCTGGCCGTGCTCATGGCGACCAGGCGGATCTGCGCGCCGGTCGCCGGGTTAAAGATCGCCTGTACCCGCTGGCCTTCGCCCGCGACGCATTCACCGTGGATAAAATTCGCTACCGTCTCCATCTCTGGCCTCTTGCTGTTAGGGTTGTCTCCCGAACACTGTATATGAAACAAACATTCCATTTTAAGTTCAAATAAAATAAATGTTGATTATTGTGATCAACACTTCGTTTTTATGTTAACCCGCAGAATGAGGTGCAAAGACTGAGACGTCAGTGTCGTTTCATCCCCCGCCAGTTTTGGTGCATCTGTTTCATTTTTGCCAGTACTACGCTTAAATACGTTTCAGCGAATACTTTTGAGGATGGCAAATTGACCACCGCGACAACCCTGAGCGAACTCCAGCAGCAGATCCGCGACCGCTACGACAGCCTGAGCAAAAGGCTGCAGCAGGTTTCCCGCTACGTGCTGGATAACACCAATAGCGTGGCATTTGATACCGTGGCCGCCATTGCCGAACGGGCGGAGGTGCCGCCCTCAACGCTTATCCGCTTTGCCAATGCCTTTGATTTCAGCGGGTTCAACGAAATGAAACAGCTGTTTCGCATGAATCTGGTGGAAGAGACGGCCAGCTATACCGATCGGGCGAGGCTGTTCCGTGAGCTGGGCAGCGAAGCCGTGCCGGAAACGCCGCTGGATATTTTGCAGGAGTTTGCCCGCTCAAATGCTCAGGCCCTGCAGCAGCTGGCCGCCCGTACCGAACCGGAAATGCTGCAGCGTGCCGTGGAATTGCTGGCCGAAGCAGACACGATCTACGTTGTCGGCCTGCGCCGCTCCTTTAGCGTGGCGGCTTATCTGACCTACGCTCTGAGCCATCTGGATTGCCGTGCCGTGCTGCTGGACGGGCTTGGCGGCATGCTGCGAGAGCAGGTTAACCGGGTGAAAGCGAAAGATATTGTGGTGTCGATAAGCTTCTCCCCGTATGCCGAAGAGACGCTGATGGTGAGTGAAATTGCCGCCCAGGCGGGCGCTCGGCAGATAGTGATCACGGACAGCCAAATTAGCCCATTCGCCACGTTTAGCGATCTCTGTTTTGTGGTGAAAGAGGCGCAGGTAGACGCCTTCCGCTCGCAGTCCGCCACGCTTTGCCTGGTGCAGTCGCTGATGGTGGCGCTCGCGTATTATCAGGGCACGCCCCACAGCGCGCTCTCGCCGGAGGCCTGATTTTCGGATTGCCGAATGTCTCCGCAGGGTTAAGATGGAAACAACGTTTCAAAAATAACTCTTACCCTAAGGAGACACCATGCCCTACGAAGCCAGCCCGTCGCGTTATCAATCCATGCAGTATCGCTTCTGCGGCCAGAGCGGCCTGCAGCTGCCCGCGCTTTCTCTCGGCTTGTGGCACAGTTTTGGCGGCGTGAGTCCGCTGGAGTCCCAGCGCGATCTGCTGCGCACCGCGTTCGATCTGGGTATTACGCATTTCGATCTGGCGAATAACTACGGGCCGCCTCCGGGCTCGGCGGAAGAAAACTTTGGCCGCCTGCTGAAGCAGGATTTTGGCAGCTACCGCGATGAGCTGATTATTGCCACCAAAGCGGGGTATGACATGTGGCCAGGCCCTTATGGATCCGGCGGCTCACGTAAGTACCTGCTGGCAAGTTTGGATCAGAGCCTTAAGCGCATGGGGCTGGAGTACGTCGATATCTTCTATTCCCATCGAGTGGATGAGAGAACGCCGATGGAAGAAACGGCCAGCGCCCTGGCACATGCGGTGCAAAGCGGCAAAGCGCTTTACGTCGGGATCTCCTCTTACTCCGCCGAAAGAACACAGAAAATGGCCGATCTGCTGCGAGAATGGAAAATTCCGCTGCTTATTCACCAGCCCTCCTACAACCTGTTAAACCGCTGGGTCGATAAAAGCGGCCTGCTGGACACGCTGCAGCACAACGGCAGCGGCTGTATCGCCTTTACCCCGCTAGCCCAGGGCCTGCTGACCGGCAAATACCTGAACGGCATCCCGGAAGGCTCAAGGATGCAGGTGGAAGGCAATAAAATTCGTGGGCTGAATGAAAAGATGCTGACCGAGGCGAATCTCAGTAGCCTGCGCTTACTCAACGAGATGGCGCTGGAGCGTGGCCAGACAATGGCACAGATGGCGCTGAGCTGGCTGCTGAAAGATGAGCGCGTCACCTCAGTGCTGATCGGTGCCAGCCTGGCAGAACAGCTAAAAGAGAACGTTAAGGCGCTGGATAATCTGCACTTTACCGCAGAAGAGCTGGAGCGAATTGACCGCCACGTCGCCGATGGCGAGCTAAATCTGTGGCAGGCATCCTCCGACAAATAAAAGCCAAAGCCCCTGTAAACAGGGGCTTAGTTTTTAATATTTCCCGCTGCGGGAAAGCTTGTCGAGATAGCCCATCACAAACGCCGACAGCACAAACGTCAGGTGGATGATCACGTACCACATCAGCTTGTTGTCCGGCACGTTTTTAGCGTCCATAAAAATACGCAGCAGATGGATGGAAGAGATGGCCACGATGGATGCTGCGACTTTATTCTTCAGCGAGCCAGAGTCCATTTTCCCCAGCCAGCTTAGTTTCTCTTTGCCTTCGTAAATATCCAGCGTCGAGACAAAGTTCTCATAGCCGGAAAACATCACCATCACCAGCAGGCCGCCGACCAGCGCCATATCCACCAGCGAGAGCAGGGTCAAAATTAAGTCAGCCTCCGCAATCGAGAAGATATTCGGGAGAACGTGAATGATCTCCTGGAAAAACTTCACCGTCAGCGCAAGCAGGGCCAGAGATAACCCGAAGTAAACCGGGGCCAGAAGCCAGCGCGAGGCGTACATCGCATTCTCAATAAAACGTTCCATAATGTCCTGTCTGGAAATAGCAAAAGGGCGTCATTATAGCGAATTCCGGCGTTTAAGCGTGAGCCCCGGACGCAGGATTACAGGGCTCACACGCTGTTCAGGTCGATCTCCGGGCGCTGATACTGTGGCCATACCAACGCGACCAGTGCAGGATAAGCGTCGCGGCTAAACTCGTTAAAACACTGGCGCAGGTTCAGCACTTCAATATCTGACAATGGCACCTGCTCACCTTCGGCACAGCGTTTTTTAATATTGTCATAATATTTATACACCGCCGAATTTAAATCACTGCAGCGGCGCTGGGCGCTAAATAAAACCGGCTGGGAAGTCAGTTCATCGATACGCATTTTTTTAATTGTGGCGTGAGTAAAATCAATATACTCACTGTTAATACGCCAATAATAGCTGGGCGTAATTTTAGACATCAGCATGCCAAAATAATCTTCCCGCTCTTCGCTGGTGGTGATGGGTTGTATTTCACCCGCCGCACGATTTTTCTTATTATTTGAAGCGCTAAACTCCTTGAGCATAACCAATACAGCACACAACAAAATCAAAATGGTGACAATAGAATAAAATATGCTGTGCATAAGAAACTCCTGTTTTTTTTATTTTTGAATTGAGGCATCATATCGCGAATCTCTGAACCTGAATATTGAACCGATTTCAAAGGATCACATTCGATGCTGCCTGAACACTTCTTACCACGGCGCTATCCCGTTGTTGCACCGTCAACGCTCCCTGCAGAAGCTGAAAATAGTACCACGTCGGAAGTCGTTCAGGACAAGATTTTAACGCTGGAAAAAAACATCCTGAGCGGCAGTCATTATGCCGGGCAGGCCAAGAACCGCCTGCTTGAAGAAACCGACCGTCATATTAAAGAGCGGCTGCTGTGCGCGGTTAGGATAGAGGCGTTACATGCCCTGATAGGCGAACTGGTTGAAAAAGAACTTATTAGTACCGCCGATTTGCAGATGCTTATCGAAGACAAAACCGCCTGGGTGAGTAGCAAGGAGCAGGAAATTTGGGTTAATCAAATGACCCAAGAAAAACCCTGGCCATTATGCTATTCAATTGAGGAGTAGTGCTATGGCAGAACCTCTAAAAAAACAGCCCTTGTTAATTAGCGCTGATGAAAATAAAGACCATGAATTTACGTTAAGTAAAAATATAGCGATTCTGGTTCGCCTTAAGAATGAAAATATCACCCGTAATACGCAGGAAGTTACGGATATTACTTCGGCGCTTATCGATCTGAAGTGGATGAACCGCCGTGAAATCTTCCCGTGGCGCGCCAAAGAAGAGGTGTATGGGGCGGTGCTGGAAGAGATCCTCAGCCATCATCCGAAGCTTAAAGAGCAGATTCTTAAGCGGCTGGAAGGGCATTATCAGCGCCTGAAGGAGCAGGAAGCCCAGACGCTGTCGATGACCCGTGGTCTTGCAGAGAAGACGTGGAAAAGTTCTACGCTGTGAGTGGGGTTTGCCCCTTTCCCAGGCCCTCTCCCCAGTGGGGCGAGGGAATATAAAGAGTAATAAAATTTAACGATTTCTCTCTTTGGCTGTCTGTTAGTCACAAATAAGCTATATGAAGGTTCAGCTAAGGTTCCGTTCACCTCAAGCACAGCTTTATATGCAGCCCCCAAACTTGTGAACGACTCGGTGGAGTCACCGTCACTCCCCCGAGACCCCGGACTCCCGGCCAAATAAATCGACCGCTGAAGCGGCAGACCTCCGTTTTATCTCCCAGTCCTGGGTCGGCTGAGATGCGCTCCCGACGCTCTCAGCCTCCGGCCGCTCCCGGCGTCCGGACCCTGGCCAGTCGGAGAGAAAACGGAGGCGATTTAAGCCGGAACCGAGCCTCGCTTTAAGCTCAAAGCAACGCTGAACGCAACAGTCGCTGCAAGTCACACCGCCACGCCCTTGTCCCCGGCTCTCATCGCCCCCGGCTATGACCCAACTCAGGCGGGGTTGAGCTGTCGGGAACAGCGAAAGAGAGCGATCGTCAGGAACGAATCGCGAACGACCCCGAATGTTTGGGTGATAGCCGGGGGGTTTACCGCTTCAGCGGCGATGAGCTCGCCGGGCGCCGGGGCTGTCCGGGGGATGGCGTTATCCCCCGGACACGTTCACCGTGCTCTGAACGCGCAGGGGAAACAGATTTACGGGTGAACGTAACAACTACGGAGAGAATAAACTTGAGTTGTTTTCACCCTCTCCCAAGAGGAAGAGGGCCGTGATGAGGGTCATCCCCACTTACTTCGCTTTCGTGACTTCCTGGCCGACCAGGCCAATCTTCAAATACCCTGCCTGGTGCAGCGTATCCATCACGTCCATCAGCGTTTCGTAGTCCACCGTTTTGTCCGCGCGGAAGAAAATGGTGGTGTCTTTTTTCCCTTCGGTTGCGGCAATCAGCGCATTGACCATCGACTCTTTGGTTACCGGGTCATTACCGATAAACATCGAATGATCGGCTTTTACCGACAGATAAACCGGCTTCTCAGGGCGTGGCTGTGGTTCACTGCTGGAGGCCGGAAGGTTAACCTTCACGTCCACCGTTGCCAGCGGCGCCGCCACCATGAAGATGATCAGCAGCACCAACATCACGTCGATAAACGGCGTAACGTTGATTTCGTGCATTTCACCATTGTCGTCGAGGTTTTCGTTCAGACGCATTGCCATGGGGCATTAACCTACTCGCAGTTGCTGGGTATTACGCACCGGACGCGGCTGAGCGGTACCATCCAGGTCCAGATCGCGGCTTTGCAGCAGCAGAACCTGCGCGGCAACGTCGCTGAGGCTGGCTTTGTAGCTGCCGATCATACGCGCGAAGATGTTATAGATAACCACCGCCGGGATGGCGGCAACCAGGCCGATTGCCGTCGCCAGCAGCGCTTCTGCGATGCCCGGGGCAACGACCGCCAGGTTAGTGGTCTGGGATTGAGCGATACCGATGAAGCTGTTCATGATGCCCCAAACGGTACCGAACAGGCCGACGAACGGTGAAATCGCACCGATGGTGGCCAGGAAGCCGTTACCGCGCCCCATGTGACGCCCAACGGCGGCCACGCGGCGCTCAAGGCGGAAGCCGGTACGATCTTTAATGCCTTCGTTATCTTCCACGCCGGCTGAAAGTTCCAGTTCGTTCTGGGCTTCGTTGATTAACAGCGTGCTCAGGCTTTTACTGTCAAAGGCTTCTGCCACGCTGCTCGCTTCGTTCAGGGAGCGCACGTTAGCCAGCTGCTGCTGCTCTCGCTTGAGGCGACGTTTCTGGGTGATCAGCTCCACGCTCTTACTGAAAAAGATGGCCCAGGTGACAACAGAGGCCAGAATCAGGCCAATCATCACGATCTTCACTACGATGTCAGCATGTTGATACATGCCCCAAACGGACAGATCCGTCTGCATCAGATTACTCGTCACGTCTTACGCTCCAGCGAGAAATAAATGTCAAAACTGAGACTAATATATCAAAAAACTATCGAATTGATAGTCGTTCTCATTAGTATTTGCAGACTGCCGGAAATTGTTGAAGCATTCCTTGCGCTTACGCAGGAAAAGCGCCCACCTGGCGAAATGATGACTTTTTTCGCCAACCTGAGAAAACGCCATGATGCCCTTTGCCCATTCTGTGTTAATTTACGTCCAGACATCCAGATGGTTAGACGGGGAAGCGGAAATGGCGGAAAAACACATCGAAACGGCGCTGGTCAACGCCGGGCGCAGCAAGAAGTTTACTCAGGGTTCGGTTAACAGCGTGATTCAGCGCGCCTCCTCCCTCGTCTTTGAAAGCGTTGAGGCCAAAAAGCAGGCCACCGCTAACCGCGCTAAGGGCGAGCTGTTCTATGGCCGTCGCGGCACGCTGACCCATTTCTCGTTGCAGGAAGCGATGTGTGAACTTGAGGGCGGCGCGGGCTGTGCCCTCTTTCCCTGCGGCGCCGCCGCGGTGGCTAATACAATTCTGGCCTTTGTTGAACAGGGCGATCACGTTCTGGTGACCGAAACGGCCTATGAACCAACGCAGGATTTCTGTACCAAAATTCTCTCAAAGCTTGGGGTTAGCACTGGCTGGTTCGCGCCGGAGATTGGTGCCGATATTGCCAGCCTGATTCAGCCGAATACCAAAGTCGTTTTTCTGGAATCCCCCGGTTCCATTACGATGGAAGTCCACGATATTCCGGCGATTGTCGCAGCGGTAAGGCGCGTTGCCCCCGACGCTATCATCATGATCGACAATACCTGGGCGGCTGGCGTGCTGTTTAAAGCGCTGGAGTTCGGCATCGACATCTCCATTCAGGCGGGAACCAAATATTTAATTGGCCATTCGGATGCGATGGTTGGCACCGCGGTATCCAATGCCCGATGCTGGGATCAGCTGCGCGAGAATGCCTATCTGATGGGGCAAATGCTGGATGCAGACACCGCGTATATGACCAGCCGCGGTATTCGGACCCTGGGTGTTCGCCTGCGTCAGCATCAAGAAAGTAGCTTAAAAGTTGCCGAATGGCTGGCACAGCATCCGCAGGTTGAGCGCGTGAATCATCCAGCGCTGCCCGGCAGCAAAGGGCATGAATACTGGAAACGTGACTTTACGGGCAGCAGCGGGCTGTTCTCATTTGTGCTGAAAAAGCGGCTGAGTGATGAAGAGTATGAACAGTACCTCAATCATTTCGAGTATTTCAGCATGGCCTATTCCTGGGGCGGCTATGAATCGCTTATTCTCGCTAATCAGCCCGATGAGCTGGCGGAGATCCGCCCGGCAGGCGGCGTCGACTTTAGCGGCACCCTGGTTCGCCTTCATATTGGCCTGGAAAACGTGGACGATCTGATGGCGGATCTGGAAGCGGGTTTCCAGCGTATTGCCTAAAAAATCCGTTTATCGGTAATCGTGGAACAGTTTTTTGCCATTATCGGGATTTTGTTGAGCCTGGGATCAAGGTGTCGAGAAGATTTTAGCAGTACAATGTGTAGAAATTAAGGTGAGCCTAAGTTGCGGGTGTAATACTCGGGGCGAACTCAATAAGCGGTTCCACAGGAATACCTATGGCTGTTATACAAAATATTGTCGAGGCGCTTTGGCATCACGATTTTGCCGCGCTGGCCGACCCCCATGTGATTGGCATTGTCTATTGCGTTATGTTTGCGACGCTGTTCCTGGAAAATGGGCTACTTCCTGCTTCATTTTTGCCGGGCGATAGCCTGTTGCTGCTCGCGGGAGCGCTGATCGCCAAAGGCGTGATGGGCTTTGTACCGACGCTGGTGATTTTAACCATCGCAGCCAGTCTGGGCTGCTGGCTTAGCTATTTACAAGGGCGCTGGCTCGGCAATACCCGCACGGTTAAAGGCTGGCTGAAACAGCTGCCAACCCAGTACCACCAGCGCGCCACGCAAATGTTTGACCGCCACGGTTTACTGGCGCTGCTCGCGGGCCGCTTCCTGGCCTTTGTTCGTACTCTGCTGCCTACCATGGCGGGAATTTCAGGCCTCAGCAACCGCCGTTTTCAGTTCTTTAACTGGCTAAGCGGCCTGCTGTGGGTCGGCGTTGTGATTAGCCTGGGCTACGCGCTTAGCATGATCCCCTTTGTTAAGCGCCATGAAGATCAGGTGATGACCTTCCTGATGATTTTGCCGGTTGCTCTGTTGATTGTGGGCCTGGTCGGCACGGTGTTTGTGGTGCTGAAAAAAAAGGTTAGCGCCGCGTAACCCTGCTTGATGAAGAAAGAGCGGATAAGCCCGACTTATTCGCTCTTCGCTTTTGCCTCATTAAATAACCCGCATCCGCGCCATATCTTCCCCCGGCGTCACGCCAAAATAGCGTTTAAACTCCCGGCTAAACTGAGACGCGCTCTCGTAGCCCACGCGGATAGCCGCCGCGCTTGCCTTCATACCGTCATGCAGCATTAACATTCTTGCCTTATGCAGACGGTAAGTTTTCAGGTATTGCAGCGGCGACGTGCTGGTCACCGACTTGAAGTTGTGATGAAACGCAGAAACGCTCATGTTAGCCTCGGCTGCCAGCTGGTCCACCGACAAGTTTTCGGTGTACTGGTTTTCAATCCGGCGCAGCACGCGGCTGATCAGGCTAAAATGCGTCTGGCGGCTTACCAGCGCCAGTAGCGCCCCGCCGCTTGGGCCCGTCAAAACGTGATAAAGGATCTCACGGATAATCTGCTTGCCCAGGACTCGGGCATCGAGAGGCCTCTCTAATACATCCAGCAACCGCTCTGCAGCGCAAAGAATTTCTTCCGACAGTTCGGCAGAATTTATCCCGTCGGTACAGGACTGCGGACGGAAGAGATCGTCTTCTCCGATGTCCATCAGCAAATCCTGCAGTTGCTGGATATCCACTTTCACACGCATCCCGGCGAGCGGTACGTCTGCCGTCGCAAAAGTTTCGCACTCGAAGGGTAAAGGCACCGTCAGCAGCAGGTATTCATTGGCGTCATAGCGGAATACGCGGTCATTAAGATAACCTGTTTTATGACCCGAAAAGAGAAAAACAATGCCCGGCTCGTACATGACCGGGGTACGCGCCATCGGCTTGGTGCCGTACATCAGCCGTACGCCATCAAAAAATACATCACTCTTTTCTTTTAAAATCAGCTGATTGATTTTATCCGTCAGCTGCTGGCAGATAGCCTGGCGGTTCATTTCTTACGTCTCCACGGCGCTTTTTATCCGGCTTACAGTGTACGATGGATTCTGCGATTTCTCCAGTCATTTGGAGAAACAGGCAAGATAAAGGCAGGAATATGCATTGAGAGAGGCAGCGTGGCGGACCACAATAGGCACCATCAGATTTAGCAATGTGACTCATCTAACGAACGGGAAACCCATCATGAATAACTTCAATCTTCATACCCCAACCCGCATCCTGTTTGGTAAAGGCTCCCTGGCAGAACTGCGTGACCAGATCCCAGCAGACGCTCGCGTACTGATTACCTACGGCGGCGGCAGCGTGATTAAAACTGGCGTACTGGACCAGGTTAAAGACGCGCTGAAAGGCCTCGACGTGCTGGAGTTTGGCGGCATCGAACCTAACCCGTCTTACGAAACGCTGATGAAAGCCGTAGAGATTGCGCGTAAAGAAAACGTGACTTTCCTGCTGGCAGTCGGCGGTGGCTCCGTGCTAGACGGCACTAAATTTATCGCCGCTGCGGCGCACTATCCGCAGGATATCGATCCGTGGAACATTCTGCTGACCCGCGGTAGCGACGTGAAAAGCGCGATCCCAATGGGTTCCGTGCTGACGCTGCCGGCCACCGGCTCCGAATCTAACAAAGGCGCAGTGGTTTCCCGCCGCTCTACCGGCGACAAACAGGCGTTCATGTCTGACTTCGTGCAGCCTGTCTTTGCGGTTCTGGATCCGGTTTACACCTACACCCTGCCGCCTAAACAGGTTGCTAACGGCGTGGTGGATGCCTTTGTTCACACCATCGAGCAGTACCTGACCTACCCGGTCAACGCCAAAGTGCAGGATCGTTTTGCGGAAGGCATTCTGCTGACGCTGATCGAAGACGGCCCGAAAGCGCTGAAAGATCCTGAAAACTATGACGTGCGTGCGAACGTTATGTGGGCTGCAACAATGGCGCTGAACGGCCTGATCGGGGCTGGCGTGCCGCAGGACTGGGCGACCCACATGCTGGGCCACGAACTGACCGCGATGCACGGCCTGGATCACGCTCAAACGCTGGCGGTGGTTCTGCCTTCGCTGATGAATGAAAAGCGTAACGAGAAGCACGCCAAACTGCTGCAATACGCAGAACGCGTCTGGAACATCACCTCCGGCAGCGAAGAAGAGCGTATTGATGCGGCCATCGAAGCAACCCGCAATTTCTTCGAGAAAATGGGCACCGCGACTCGCCTGTCCGCCTACGGCCTGGACGGCAGCTCCATCCCTGCTCTGCTGGTGAAACTGGAAGAAAAAGGCATGACTAAGCTGGGCGAACATCAGGACATTACGCTGGACGTTAGCCGCCGCATTTACGAAGCCGCGCGCTAAGAGAATCCAGGTTAGCGATTTGATCGCCTGAGTTTCGACTAGACTTAATACAAAACTTACACCGGGCTTGCCCGGTGTTTTTCGCACTATTAAGGAGGTACGCATGACTCATCCAACCTTAATCAAGCTCCAGGATGGCAACGTAATGCCGCAGCTTGGGCTCGGTGTCTGGCAGGCCAGCAACGACCAGGTCAGAACGGCCATTGAGAAAGCCCTGGAAGTGGGATACCGCTCCATTGATACCGCCGCCGCCTACAAAAACGAGGACGGCGTAGGTGCCGCGCTGAAAAGCGCAGGCATTGCGCGTGACGATCTGTTTATTACCACCAAGCTCTGGAACAGCGACCAGCAGCGGCCCCGCCAGGCGCTGGAAGACAGCCTTGAAAAACTGCAGCTTGATTATGTCGATCTCTACCTGCTGCACTGGCCGGTGCCGAGTAAAGATCATTATCTCGAAGCCTGGAAAGGGCTGATTGAGCTGCAAAAAGAGGGACTGGCGAAGAGTATTGGGGTGTGTAACTTCAATCTTAATCATCTCCAGCGGCTGATCGACGAAACCGGCGTTAGCCCGGTGATCAACCAGATTGAGCTGCACCCTCTGCTGCAACAGCGCCAGCTCCACGCCTGGAACGCGACCCACAAAATCCAGACCGAGTCCTGGAGCCCGCTGGCCCAGGGCGGTGAAGGCGTGTTTGATCAGAAAATCATTCGTGATTTAGCGGACAAATACGGTAAAACCCCGGCTCAGGTGGTGATTCGCTGGCACCTCGATAGCGGGCTGGTGGTTATCCCTAAATCGGTCACGCCTGCCCGTATTGCTGAAAACTTTGACGTGTTCGACTTCCGCCTGGACAAAGAAGAACTGGCTGAAATTGCGAAGCTCGACAGCGGCAAACGCCTTGGGCCAGACCCGGACGTGTTTGTCGGCTAAATCCGGCTTCTCTTTTCGTCCCCAAAACCACCTTCGCCTTCACCCGCAGGGTGGTTTTTTATTTCCCGCACACCCCCTGCCCCAGCGCTTTCTACGTGTAACACATCCGTTTGATCGTCACGTGAATTTTCCTGGCGTTCATTATTTGTTCTTTTAGCCGTAATCAAAAAGTCACACAACACCACGATAAATAGGGCCAGCTTCGCTAACTCATTTGGAATGGTTATGAACAGATCCCTTGCCGTAGTTACCAACTCTGACCTGGAGTCGCTGCCGCAGTTTGCGCCCGCGCCGGGGCGTAAAGTCCTGAGCGTTAAGAGTCTGAGTAAGGCCTATAACGCACACCAGACCGTGCTGCACGACATTAACTTCGACCTGCATGCCGGTGAACTGGTGGGCGTGATTGGCCGTTCAGGCGCAGGTAAATCTACGCTGCTGCATATTCTTAACGGTACGCATTCTGCCACGTCGGGCGAGATCCTCAGCTTTCCGGAAGTCGGGATGCCGCACGATGTGTCTAAACTCAGCGGTCGCGCCCTGAACCAGTGGCGCACCGAATGCGGCATGATCTTCCAGGACTTCTGCCTGGTGCCAAGACTGGACGTGCTGACTAACGTCCTGCTGGGTCGCCTGAGCCAGACCTCCACGCTGAAATCCTTGTTTAAGGTTTTCCCTGAAGCAGACCGCGCCCGCGCTATTTCGCTTCTGAAGTGGATGAACATGCTGCCCCACGCCCTGCAGCGCGCCGAGAACCTTTCCGGCGGCCAGATGCAGCGCGTCGCTATTTGCCGCGCGCTGATGCAAAACCCAAGCATTCTGCTGGCCGATGAGCCGGTGGCTTCACTCGACCCGAAAAATACCCAACGCATCATGAAAGTGCTGCGTGAAGTGTGTGAGCAAGGCATCAGCGTGATGGTGAACCTGCATTCCATCGAGCTGGTGAAAGAGTACTGCACCCGCGTTATCGGGGTTGCAAAAGGAAATATCGTGTTTGACGGTCATCCGTCGATGTTAACGGACGACGTGCTGCATCTCTTGTACGGCGATGAAATCAATCAAGTGCATTAATTCTCTCTCCAATTGATACAACACAGGCAATGATAATGAAAAAGCAACTGACTGGCGCATTACGTTTATCCGCAGTGATTACTGGCCTTGTGATTGCAGGCCACGCTATGGCTGCTGACCAGCCGCGCGAACTGAACCTCGGGATCCTCGGCGGGCAGAATGCGACCCAGCAAATTGGTGATAACCAGTGTGTGAAGCAGTTCATGGATAAAGAACTGAATGTCGACACTAAACTGCGTAACTCTTCTGACTACTCTGGCGTTATTCAGGGCCTGATCGGCGGTAAAGTCGACCTGGTGCTGAGCATGTCTCCTTCTTCCTACGCTTCGGTGTACATGAACGACCCGAAAGCGGTGGATATCGTCGGCATCGCGGTTGACGATAAGGACCAGTCCCGCGGCTACCACTCCGTAGTGATCGTGAAAGCCGACAGTCCGTACAAAACCATCGAAGATCTGAAAGGCAAATCCTTCGGCTTCGCGGATCCGGACTCCACCTCTGGCTATCTGATCCCGAACCACGAGTTCAAACAGAAACTCGGCGGCACCGCGGACAACAAATACAACAACTTCTTCTCCAGCGTCACCTTCTCCGGCGGCCACGAACAGGACATCCTGGGCGTGCTGAACGGCCAGTTTGCTGGCGCGGTGACCTGGGCTTCCATGGTTGGCGACTATAACGACGGCTACACCGCCGGGGCATTTAACCGCCTGATCCGTATGGATCACCCTGACCTGATGAAGCAGATCCGCATCATCTGGACCTCACCACTGATCCCGAACGGCCCGATCCTGGTCAGCAACAAGCTGCCAGCTGACTTCAAGGCCAAAGTGGTGGATGCGGTGAAAAAACTGGATAAAGAAGATCACGGCTGCTTTGTGAAGGCGATGGGCGGCACCCAGCACATCGGCCCGGCGTCAGTGGCTGACTTCCAGCAGATCATCGACATGAAGCGTGAGCTGGTTAGCGCTCGCTAATTGACGCCCACCGCATAAAAATCGCACCCCGGCAGCCTGCCTGGGTGCTTTTTTATCAGGACGGGGCAACCCGTCACCGGAAACAAACCGGATAATAAGTGATGATGTTGAATACGGAATTTGAGCGTTACTATCACCAGGTCAGAATGCGCCAGAAGCGCGATACCCTGATTTGGTCCCTGCTGCTGGTAGTCCTGTATCTTACCGCCGGTCATATCGCAGAGTTCAGCCTGACCACCATCTGGCAATCGCTGCCAAACTTCCTCGACTACATGTTCGAAACCCTGCCGACGCTGCACCTCCCGGTTCTGCTGGCCGACGTCCACACCAAAGGCTCGCTGGCCTACTGGGGATACCGCCTGCCGATTCAGCTGCCGCTGATTTGGGAAACGCTGCAGCTGGCGCTGGCGTCGACGCTGATTTCGACCTGCATTGCCGCTGTGCTGGCATTTTTGGCCGCCGGTAATACCTGGACACCGCCCGCCGTGCGCTTCGGCGTTCGTGCTTCAGTTGCCTTCCTGAGAACCATGCCGGAGCTGGCATGGGCGGTGATGTTCGTGATGGCCTTTGGTATCGGCGCTATTCCGGGGTTTCTGGCGCTGGCCCTGCACACCATTGGCAGCCTGACCAAGCTGTTTTACGAAGCCATCGAAAGCGCGTCCGACAAACCTGTGCGCGGCCTGGTGGCCTGCGGTGCCACGCCACTTCAGCGCGTGCGCTTCGCTCTGTGGCCGCAGGTGAAACCGATCTTCCTGTCCTACAGCTTTATGCGCTTTGAAATTAACTTCCGTTCCTCCACCATTCTCGGCCTCGTTGGCGCGGGCGGGATCGGCCAGGAGCTGATGACCAACATTAAACTCGACCGCTACGACCAGGTCAGCATCACGCTGCTGCTGATTATCGTGGTGGTTTCCATCCTCGATGTCCTGTCCGGCAGGCTGCGCCGCTGGGTTCTGGAGGGGAAAAAATGAGCATTTCACAGGCAACACCGGATATCGCTAAAAGCCGCGAGCAGCACCGCGAACTTTACCGGATGCAGGGACGCTATCTGCGTCACATCGGCCTGCTGGCCGCCGCCATCCTCGGCTACTACGTCTGGTTTTTCTTCACTTTCGGCATCGACTCCGGGCAAATCCTGACCGGCATCGCTCAGCTCGGGCGCTATTTCCTGCGTATGTTTGTCTGGCATGACTTTGTTAACTGGCCGTTCGCCTATTACTTCTCGCAAATCGCTATTACGCTCGCCATTGTCTTTGCCGGGACGCTAACCGCCACTGTGCTGGCGCTGCTGCTGTCGTTCTTTGCCGCCCGCAATATCATGCAGGGCCCGGTGGCAAGGGTCATTGCGCTGCTGGTGCGCCGCCTGTTCGACCTGCTGCGCGGCGTGGATATGGCAATCTGGGGGCTAATATTTGTGCGCGCCGTGGGGCTTGGCCCGCTGGCTGGCGTACTGGCAATTATCATGCAGGATACCGGCTTACTGGGCAGGCTGTATGCCGAGGGGCACGAAGCGGTAGAACGCTCTCCGAGCCGGGGATTAACCGCCGTGGGCGCGGCAGGCATTCAGAAGCACCGCTTCGGGATCTTCACCCAGTCGTTCCCGGCGTTTCTCTCCCTCAGCCTGTACCAGATTGAGTCCAACACCCGTTCAGCGGCGGTGCTGGGTTTTGTCGGCGCGGGCGGTGTCGGCCTGGTTTATGCCGAGAACATGCGGCTGTGGAACTGGGACGTGGTGATGTTTATCACCCTGATTCTGGTCTGCGTGGTAATGGCGATGGATGCTATTTCTGCCTGGCTGCGCCGCCGCTATATCACCGGGAAGCCGGTGCCGCTGTATTCTCCGCAATAACGCCTAAACGGGGCACGGTTTTCACCATGCCCCGGTTTCGCTATAAAGACCAGCTCAGCGTTTGCCAGCCGTAGCGAGCGCCCTGCGCCGCAAGCTTCTGGCAAGGATTTACCATCAGCACTTTATCGACCTCAAGGCAGAGCGGTAGGTCGTTAATAGAGTCGGTATAAAACGTCAGTTCTCCGCTGTATTCGGGGTTCACCGTCAGCCACTCCTTCAGACGGGTAATTTTACCTGCCTGATAGCTCGGCACGCCGCTTATCACGCTGGTGTAGGCGTTATTGCCGGTCACCAGGTCGATACCGATGGCGTGTTCAATGCCCAGCCGCGGCGCAATGGCCTTCACCAGCAGGCTGACCGACGCAGAGATGATCATCATCTGCTGGCCCTGAGCGTGTAATTGCTCAATCAGGCGCTTCGCCTCCGGGTAAACCAGCGGCAGTACATCATTTTCTACGCAGCGAGCCACCAGCGTATCGACATCGGCAACTGTCATGCCGGCCAGCGGGGCCAGCGTGACGCCAACGTATTCGTGAATGTTCATTTCGCCACGCTGGTAGTCGAGCATCAGCTTGTGCTCTTTGGCCAGATAATCAGGGTCTTTGATCAGCCCTTCGCGAGAAAGGAAGCGGCTCCAGAGAGTGCTGCAATCGGCGTCAATCAGGGTGTGGTCGAGGTCAAAAACGTACAGCGGGTTAGACATGTTCATTTCTCATTTCAGCAAAGAGGCCGCCGGGCAGCTTAGCACCAGACCCGACGGGCAGGGATTCCCACTCCTCTTTGTCGCAGAAAAAAATGACAGCGGCATGAAAGCACGGGTTACTTCACATGCGGCTTCCTCTTTCCTGCTGCTGCCGGACGGCGCTGGTGCGCAAGCGGGGTATGTTTCGTCAGCGCCGGGCGGGCGTGACGAGCATGCCTGCGGGCCTCACGTATCTCTTCCAGGGTCGGGGCAGGCACCAGGCATTCACGTCTGCCGCCAATCAGGTGCTTTTTCCCCATCGCCTCCAGCGCCTCACGGATCAGCGTCCAGTTAGCCGGGTCGTGATAGCGCAGCAGAGCTTTATGAAGGCGGCGCTGGCGGTCACCGCGAGGCACAACGATATCCTCGCTTTTGTAGTTCACCTTACTCAGCGGATTTTTACCCGTGTAATACATGGTGGTGGAGTTAGCCAGCGGCGACGGATAAAAGTTCTGAACCTGATCGAGGCGGAACCGATGCTGCTTCAGCCACAGCGCCAGGTTCACCATGTCCTCATCACGCGTCCCAGGGTGCGCGGAGATAAAGTATGGGATCAGATACTGCTCTTTGCCAGCCTGCTTCGAATAGGTATCGAACAGCTCTTTAAAGCGATGATAGCTGCCCATCCCCGGCTTCATCATCTTCGACAACGGCCCTTCTTCGGTATGCTCCGGGGCAATTTTGAGATAACCGCCCACGTGGTAAGTGGCCAGCTCTTTGATGTAACGCGGATCGGCAACCGCCAGATCGTAACGCACGCCGGAGGCAATCAAGATCTTCTTCACGCCCTGCAGATCGCGGGCACGGCGGTAGAGATCGATGATCGGCTGATGGTTGGTGTCCATATGCTGGCAAATTTCCGGGTAAACGCACGACAGGCGACGGCAGGTTTGCTCCGCGCGCGGCGACTTGCAGCGCAGCATATACATATTGGCCGTTGGGCCACCGAGATCGGACACCACGCCGGTAAAGCCCGGCACGCTGTCGCGCATCGCTTCGATTTCGCTGATGATGGAATCTTCGGATCGGCTCTGAATAATGCGGCCTTCATGCTCGGTGATGGAGCAGAAAGAGCAGCCGCCGAAGCAGCCGCGCATAATGTTCACCGAGAAGCGGATTATCTCATAGGCCGGAATGCGGGCCTTGCCGTAGGAAGGATGAGGCACACGCTGGTAAGGGAGCGCGAACACGCTATCCATCTCTTCGGTAGAAAGCGGGATTGCCGGAGGGTTGATCCAGATATAGCGATCGCCGTGCTTTTGCATCAGCGCTCGGGCGCAACCGGGGTTAGTTTCATGATGCAGGATCCGAGAAGCGTGGGCATACATCACCTTATCGGCCTTCACCTTCTCAAAGGACGGCAGCAGAACATAGGTCTTTTCCCACGGCTTTGGTCGCGGCGGCTGCACGGTTACCGCTTTGGTTTCATCCGCCTTCTTGTCCTTCGGTTTATTGCCGTCGGCACAGGGGAGATCGTCCCCGTAAGGATGCGGAATGGGGTCGATTTTTCCTGGCGTATCAAGCCGGGTGGAATCGACGCCTGCCCAGCCGGGCATCGCTTCTTTGCGCATGATGGCGGTATTACGCACGTCGCAAATGTCAGCGATCCCTTCTCCGTTAGCCAGACGATGCGCCACTTCCACCAGCGGACGTTCACCATTGCCGAAGATCAGCATATCGGCTTTGGCATCAACCAAAATCGAGCGGCGCACGGTATCAGACCAGTAATCATAATGCGCGGTACGGCGCAGGCTGGCCTCGATGCCGCCGAGGATCACCGGCACATCACGCCACGCTTCTTTGCAGCGCTGGGTGTAAACCAGAGAAGCACGATCGGGGCGCTTGCCTGCCACGTTATCCGGCGTGTAGGCATCGTCGTGGCGCAGCTTGCGGTCCGCCGTGTAGCGGTTAATCATCGAATCCATGTTCCCGGCGGTCACGCCAAAGAACAGGTTCGGCTTGCCGAGGCGCATAAAGTCCTGTTTAGAAGACCAGTCCGGCTGAGCAATGATACCGACACGGAAACCCTGCGCCTCTAACATACGGCCACAGATGGCCATCCCAAAGCTGGGGTGATCCACGTAGGCATCGCCGGTGACCAGAATGATGTCGCAGCTGTCCCAGCCGAGTTCGTCCATCTCCGCTCGAGACATGGGTAAAAACGGTGCCGGACCAAAACAGGCGGCCCAGTATTGAGGCCATGAAAAGAGTTCGCGTTCCGGCTGGATCAGGCTTTTGACGCTCATAATATTTCCGAAGAGATGATGTAGAAATGAACAAAAGGGCGGCGATTATACGCCTATTAGCAGTAATCTTTGAAGGGTTATTCGGTGTTTTACGCCCCTCACCCGGCCCTCTCACCAAAGGGGCGAGGGGAAAAAGACTCTGCGTAGAGTCCCATGCTATCCCTTCTCCCTTTGTACAGTCCGGGGACATGGTAGACAGGTGTTCGCAGACATGGTGAACACTTTTTAACATCCTTTACCCATGGTGATCGACTTATTCTTCAGGTCGATCACCCCCACTTTC